>NZ_AHCB03000007.1:0-300000 GCF_000238335.3 Pseudoalteromonas marina
GTTTAAATTTTATAAAAATCTAAACTTAAGTTTAAATTTTATAAAAATCTAAACTTAAGTTTTACTCGACTCACTAAGTGGTTTGCTTGCCTCGCTAAGCGTTGCCTGCTCTGCCGTCTCAGTGGGGTCGCATTATAGGGAGCCGCGAATTTAACGCAAGCCTTTTTTAACTAAAAAAGTGATTTAAATTACACCCCAAGCAAGCGCACACCCTAAACACAAGTTACTCACAAAACCCTGTGTATAACTTTACTTTTTAAGCTGATTTTCTCTGCTTTAACATCTAAGAGTCATCAATAAAAAAGCACCTTTAATAAAGGTGCTTTTATTTAGCCGACCTATAATCAGCTTTTAATATAAAATACTGTATAGCTTTCTACGGTATTTAGCTGCGAGCGCATCGCCATCTGGTAGAGAAGCTATTATAGCTAAAAAGCTTGGTTTAGCTTCGTTATAGTTAAGGTCCTTTTGTAGTACTTTGAATAGCACTTCTAAAGCCTCTTCTTTTCTTCCTGCTTCGTTTAATAAAGCACTGAGCTCTTCTTTAAGTTCTAAATCGTTCGGATACTTATCTACTTGCTGTTGCTTTTGTTGTATCTCTGGAGAATCTTTTGCATCTAAAGCAGCTTCGCATTTTGCTTTGATGTTATTGAAGTACGCATCTTGATCTTGCGAATCAATCGTTTCTATCAATGCCTGAGCTTCATCTAATTTGTGAATTTGAATACAAATATCAGCAAGCACTAATTTAATACGTACATTAGTATTATCTATTTCGTATGCTTGCTTTGCATAATTAAACGCTGCATTGAGGTCTGACTTAAGTAGAGCCTGCTTAGCTTGTTCTAATAGCAAATCCTGTTGAGCAGGTAAGTGCTTAGATAGAGCTTCCCGTATTTGTGCCTCAGTTTGAGTACCTGCAAGCAAATCGACAGGGGCAGAGTCTTTTAATAGCACAAGCGTAGGCAGCGTTTGTAAGCCAACCTGTTGTGCTAATTGTGAAGCTAGTGCTTGCTCTGCATCACAATCTAAATTTGCTATTACTATATGGCTTGTATATTCAGCTGCTATTTTATCTAAAATTGCAGCCTGCCCAATACAATCAGGACTTTGAGGTGAGAAAAAGTTAAGTAATACTAATTTTTGTTGTGATGTTTCCCCAAGGACCTGCTGAAGGTTTTGTGCATTAATACTTACTATATTACTCATTGAATTGATTGCCATACTTATCTATTTAGGGTTTTATATGGTGATTAACATAATAAATACAAGTCGTATAACTAAATCACTCGGCATACATTACCAATTAATGAGGCAAATCATGAAACTATCTTATCTTAGCGCTGCATTTTTATTTGCAGCTCCGCTTTTGCAAGCCAAAGGACTTGACCTAGACCTAAACAAAACAATGCCTAGTATTGAAAAGTTTTACCTCGATTTACATCAATCGCCAGAACTTTCATACAGCGAAAAAAAGACAGGTAAAAAAATAGCTAGCAAGCTTAATATGCTTGGATTCGAGGTTACAGATAATGTAGGTGGGTATGGTGTTGTTGGTATTTTTAAAAATGGCAATGGCCCAACAGTTATGATACGCACAGATACGGACGGCTTACCTATTACCGAGCAAACAGGTAAACCCTACGCTTCAACTGTAAAAGTTGTTGACGAGCATGGTGCAAAAGTTGGTGTTATGCATGGCTGTGGCCATGATATTCATATGAGCTCATTTATAGGCACTGCTGAGCAACTCATTACTCATAAAAATAAATGGAAAGGGACATTAATGATGGTTGCACAACCTGCAGAAGAGGTTGGAGGTGGAGCTAAAGCGATGCTAAATGAGGGTTTATTTAGTAAATACGCAAAGCCCGACCATGTTATTGCATTGCATGTTAGTGCCAGTGTACCTGCGGGTAAAGTAACTATGAAAAATGAATATACCATGGCAAGTGTGGATTCTGTTGATATTAATATAAAAGGTAAAGGCGGCCATGGCGCGTACCCTCATACCACTATTGACCCGGTAGTTATTGCTGCGCGCACAGTACTTGCTTTACAAACGATTACAAGTCGCGAACTTTCACCTTTAGAACCATCTGTTATAACAGTCGGTTCTATACATGGCGGCTCTAAACATAATGTTATTTCTGATGAAGTGAAACTGCAACTTACACTGCGTAGTTACAACCCAGATGTACGCAATGCACAAATTGCTGCAATAAAACGCATAACCGCAGGTATTGCGCAAAGCGCAGGGCTAGATGAAAGCGATTACCCTGCTGTTATAGTCCATGAGGATGAATCAATTCCATCTACTTATAATAATCCTTCGCAGACTAATATAGTGCGAAGTGCTATTAAAAATGCGATAGGCGACACAAACGTACTTGAAACCCAAGCCGTAATGGCAGGTGAAGACTTTGGTCTTTATGGCCGTACCGACGAAAATATCCCAATTACATTATTTTGGTTAGGCGGAGTTAACCAACAACAATATGCAAAAGCGATGAAAAATAACGAAACACTTCCTTCATTGCACTCAAGTAAATTTGCACCAGATTACAAAGTAGCTTTACCTACTGGTATAAAAGCCATGAGTAATGCGGCAGTTGCATTATTTAATACAAAATAAATCCCGCTTAAGAGCTCAGCCATTAAACTGTTGTTGAGCTCTTTTTATAACTAGATTTTTTAAATGGTGCTTTTTTACTGCGCTTGGCAAAACGATTTTTAGGCGGTGTTTGGGGCAGTTTTGAAAATACATGGCTATCGCAATTAGCTGCTTGCATTACAAAGCCTTCAAGCTCCACCAGCAGCGGTTGTAAAAATTGTTGGTAGCTCATTGCTTGTTGAGCAATACTGCCTAAACTCGCCTCCCACTTTGCTGTTAAGTCAGGACTTGCTAAACCTTCAGGCAAAACACTAATTAATGCAAGGCCTGTTTCGGTGGCTTTGATTGTTTTGCCTTCACGCTTTAAAAAGCGCCGTTTAAATAACAACTCTATAATGCCTGCACGAGTAGCCTCTGTACCTAAACCATCAGTATCTTTTAATATTTTTTTGATATGTGGATCTTTTACATAACGGCTAATCCCCGTCATAGCACCTAGTAAAGTTGCATCAGTAAAATGAGCGGGAGGTGAAGTAAGCTTTTCTACTACATCACCTTGTGTACATACCAGGTCCATCCCTTTTTCAAGGTAAGGTAAAGTAGCCTCTTCTTTTAATTCTGATTTACCCATTAATACCTTAAACCCCAAACTGACTTCTTGTTTAGCGTTGGCTTTAAATAACCCACCAACAATTGTCACCTCTGCTTTAGTTTCGTTATAAATATAGTCTGGGTAAAACTGGATCAAATAGTGCCTACAAATAAGCCGATACACTTTTGCTTCATCCTTGGCTAAACTAGCTGACTTTAATTGCTTTGCCGTAGGTACTATAGCGTGATGCGCAGCTACTTTTGAGTCATTAAAGCACTTACTGCGCTGCTTAGTATTTGCACCATTTACTAACTCCACTTTTTGACCGTCATTAGTTGCAACTGCTTTTAAAATTGAAGGTGCATCTAAATGATGTTCCTTAGGCAAATATCGATTATCTGAGCGAGGATAAGTAATTAATTTATGGCGTTCATAAAGTGTTTGGCAAATATCAAGCACCTGTTGGGCAGCCATACCAAATGCCTTTGCTGCATCTATTTGCAGTGCTGATAGATTATAAGGTAGAGGTGCACTTTGCTTTTTTTGTTTTTGTTCAAGCGATGTCACCTCTCCTGTTTGATTAGTGATACGCGAAGCCACGTTTTCGGCCAATGCTTTATTTAGCACTCGCCCCTCTTCATCTTGATAAGGTTCGCAAGCTTTACTCGGTACCCACTTTGCTTTAAATACCTGCTTCTCAGGAGTAACTAAACTAGCTAGCACCTCATAAAATGGTTTTGATATAAAATTAGCTATTTCTGTGTCACGATTTACCACTAAGCCCAAAATTGGCGTTTGTACGCGCCCAACTGAGAGTACATTACCAAACCCTGCTTTTTGTCCCGCTAAAGTATAAGCCCGAGTGAGGTTCATACCAAAAAGCCAATCAGCTCGTGAACGTGCAAGTGCTGATACACTTAGTGGAATAAATTCCCGATTAGAGTGCATACTACTAAGCGCTTTTTTAACTGCAGCTAAGTTTAAATCGCTTATAAGTAGACGCTGAATACCTTGCTTTTTAGCTTTGCTTATTTTGGCTTGTTCTATCACCTCATCTACAAGTAACTGCCCTTCACGGTCGGGATCGCCAGCATGAACTAACGTTGATGCCTGTTTGATTAGCTTTTTTAAAATAGTTAATTGCTTACGAGTTTTAGGTTTAGCCTTTAACCGCCATTGCTCAGGTACTATAGGGAGATGTTCTAATTGCCATTTTTTATAGCGTTCATCGTAATCATCAGGTTCAGCTTGTTCTAACAAATGGCCAATACACCACGAAACACAATCACCATTGGCGACTTCAATGTAACCGTCGTATTTTTTATGTGGTTTTGGGAGCGCATCTGCAATTGCACGTCCAAGTGATGGTTTTTCTGCGATGTAGAGTTTCATGCGCTGGCCTACAACTGGTTATATGAACAGTAGTTTAGCATAACTATTTTAAAGAGGGAGAGTTTTTGATTTATTGTCAGGTTCAATAAATAGATAGTGGTTATAATTTGTAAAACTCAAAGCTGGGCTACTAATTAAGCCCAGCTTTATAATTTGAGAATTATCTCACATCAATAGGGTCAGACTCTTTTGCCTTACCTTGTAATATAGATATTTCAACTCGGCGATTCCGGCGTCGGTCTTCATTTGTCTCGTTAGGCACAAGCGGCCGAGTTTCAGCTCGCCCTACAACCATCATTCGTGTTTTATCAAACCCTTGAACTGTTTGCAATTCGCTAGCAACAGCCACTGCACGCTTAGACGACAAATCCCAGTTATTTACGTATAACTCATTTGATACCTGAAAATCATCTGTATGCCCTGATACTGTAATTTCACCTGGTACGTCTTTTAAAAGTTCGCCAATGTCTTGAATAATCGGTTTAAACTTAGGTTGTAAAAAAGCACTGCCCGAAGGAAACGAGCCATTTTCTCTAATACGAATAATAATTTGCTGACCTAATGATTCAAGTTCTATTGCACCATCTATTATTTGCCTTTCTAACTGCTGCGCTATTTTTTTAACCAGCTCATTTGTTTGCTCTTGATCTGCAGCGGATATTGCTTGTTCTGATGACTGCTCTTGTGAGGTACTTCTAGATTCACCGCCACGTTTATCGCCTCGCTGTTCTTGCCTGCCGCCCGCTGAACTTTCATCACCAGCCTGAAACTCTAGCATTTGCTGGGTCATTTCAACGGTTTGCTGTTGAATAGTTTCAATGGGTGTAGGCTCTGGCTTACCTGGAGTAAATTCCATAGCGATAACCGATGTCCCTTTTGGGATATCTTTAACTTCAATTTTATTTTGCACACCAAAAGCAAACTTCATAGAACCTGCAATTTGTTTAAATTTAAGTACATCCATTTCTGAGAATGCCAATAAGAGTACAAAAAAGCACATCAATAGCGACATTAAATCAGCAAATGTACCCATCCAAGCAGGCAAACCGGGGGGTGGGCATTTGCACTCTTCATCAGACATGGTTACTCCTCGGTATCAACTTTACGCTTAGACTCAGCCAAGTAGTTTTTCAAAATACCTTCAATAACTTTGGGGTTTTGACCATCTTGAATTCCTAAAATAGCATCGAGAATCAAACGCTGATTCATCGCTTCTTCGTCTTTACGCAGCTCAAGTTTTACCTGAATAGGAATTGCTACTACATTCGCCAAAAATGCACCATACAGAGTGGTCAATAGTGCCACGGCCATTGCAGGTCCGATAGCTTTGGGGTCGTCCATGTTTGATAACATGGCAACGAGGCCTATCAATGTACCAATCATTCCCATTGCGGGAGCTATGTCGGCAAGTGCTTTAAATAAGCCAGCACCTAGTTCATGACGGGTGGTGGTTAGGGAAATATCTTTTTGAAGTGTAGCGCGCACAACATCTGCGTCATGACCGTCAACAAGCATGTCAACGCCTTTACGCATAAATGGGTTTGGGATTTCAGCTTCTTCGAGTGCTAAAAAGCCACCTTTACGGGCAGAATCCGCAAGCTCTACTGCTTTTTCTATTAACTCTTCTGGCGACTCAATTTTAAACATGAATGCCTTACCAACCACCTTACCTATCCCTAAAAACTGAGACATAGTGAAGTTTGATAAAACAATAAACAGCGAGCCACCAAATACAATTACACTTGAAGGCGCATCGGCAAACATGCCCATTTCACCGCTACTACTCATAAACATAGACATGACAATTAAGCCTATTGCGCCTAGGATCCCTATTATGGTTGCTAAATCCACATTTCCTCCAGAGATTTCATGTTTAAATGCCTTATCATAAACTTTTTATTATTAACTGCTTATCGGCAACATACTGAATTGCTTAAGTCATTTTTGTAAATAAACATAAAAGTTATATTTATTATTTTATATCAAGTTAGGCGCACTGCCTAATTATCGAGTTTTCCTGACTAATAACACTGATTAACACGCGATTAATCGTGCTAAATGTAAAAAACTCATATCATCCTTTGACCTAGTTTAGCATTCCCCCTAAAATTGGCTCCTAAATTTATCATGTAAGCTGAAATAAAGATGGCGACTAAAAAACCTGAAAACTTAAGTTTCGAAAAAGCACTAGAAGAATTATCAACAATTGTTAGTGAAATGGAACAAGGTGATTTATCGCTTGAACAATCATTAAAGCAGTTCGAGCGTGGTATTGCACTCGCTGGTGCGTCATCTGAAAAACTACAGCAAGCAGAACAAAAAGTTTCTATTTTAATGGGCAATAGCGAAAAGTCAGCACTTACAAACTTTAATAATGATATGGAATAGTTGTGAGCATAAAAGACTATATTGAACGTGCTCAAATAGATGTAGCTACTACACTCAATAGCTACTTTGAACAACCGCTCGATAGCGATAAAACAATAAAAGAAGCCACTCATTACAGCTTATTTAATGGTGGAAAAAGGCTGCGCCCTTTTTTGGTGTACGCTGTTGGTGAAATGCTAGGCGCTAAAAAAAGTGACTTAGACGTTTTGGCTGCAGCCATAGAATGCATTCATAGTTATTCATTAGTACATGACGACCTACCAGCTATGGATGATGACGATTTACGCCGCGGCTACCCCACTTGCCATATTGTGTATGGCGAAGCGCAAGCCATTTTAGCGGGTGATGCATTACAAACTCTCGCCTTTGAACTTATAGCCACACATAACTTTAATTGCTCAGCGCAATCACAAGTAAAAATGATTGCTGCACTTGCACATGCATCAGGTATTGAAGGGATGGTGGCAGGACAAGGTTTAGACATTGCCGCAACTGACAAAGCTGTTTCTGTACAAGAGCTTGAGCGCATCCATAAGTTAAAAACCGGTGCACTAATTAACTGTGCTATAACACTAGGTGCACTGTGCAGTGAAAAAGCAGATGAACAAACTTTAGAAAACTTGAGCGTTTTTGGGTATGCTATAGGGCTGGCATTTCAAGTACACGACGATATTTTAGACGTGGAAGGTGACACCTTTATACTAGGTAAACCACAAGGCTCAGATATAGAAGCGAATAAAGCGACATACCCGGCGTTATTAGGTATGCTAGGCGCTAAAGAAAAGGCGCAAAATTTAATAACACAAGCCCACGAAGCGTTAGCACTTATTGATGCAGATACTACGCTTCTTGCGTCGCTGGCAAATTACCTTATTGAACGTGACCACTAGTCACAGTTTAAGCGTATTGCAAATAGCACTGACATTATTACTTAACATTCGTTGTTCACTCCCATTTGAAAGCGAATGTGATCGAAGGATATAAAAAAGCCATGACACTTGATAGTAGCAAGTATCCATTACTTAACTTGGTTGACAAACCAGCTCAATTACGAGACTTAGCGCAAGATAAACTTCCCGAGTTTAGCAATGAGCTACGTGAGTATTTACTTAACTCTGTATCGCAAAGTAGCGGTCATTTAGCGTCTGGTTTAGGCACAGTTGAGCTTACAGTTGCACTTCATTATGTATATAACACACCAGAAGATCGTGTAGTGTGGGATGTTGGGCATCAAGCCTACCCGCATAAAATCTTAACGGGTCGCCGCGACCAAATGCATACTATTCGCCAAAAGGATGGTCTGCACCCATTCCCATTTAGAGATGAAAGCGACTACGACACATTCAGTGTTGGCCATTCTAGCACCTCAATTTCTGCAGCTTTGGGCATGTCAATTGCAGCGCAAAAAGAAGGTGCAGGGCGTAAAACGGTTGCAGTTATTGGTGATGGCGCTATTACTGCGGGTATGGCATTTGAGGCGATGAATCATTTAGGCGATGTAAAATCAGACATGCTTATTATTCTAAATGATAACGAAATGTCGATTTCAGAAAACGTTGGCGCATTAACCAACCACTTTGCGCGTATTCTATCTGGTAGTTTTTACACCAACATTCGCGAAGGAAGTAAAAAGTTACTGTCTGGCGTACCGCCTGTTAAAGAGCTTGCCAGTAGAGTGGAAGAGCACCTTAAAGGCATGGTTATCCCTGGTACGTTTTTTGAAGAACTTGGCTTAAATTATATTGGCCCAATTGATGGGCACGATGTAAACATGCTGGTTGATACATTACGTAATATGCGTAATTTAAAAGGCCCACAACTTCTTCATATAAAAACGCAAAAAGGTAAGGGTTACAAGCCAGCTGAAGCCGACCCTATTGGTTACCACGGCGTCCCTAAGTTTGATCCAAACACATCTAGCTTGCCTAAATCAAAACCAGGCGCCCCTACTTTTTCAAAAGTATTTGGCGACTGGCTATGCGACATGGCGCAGCAAGATGATAAGTTAATGGCTATCACTCCTGCCATGCGTGAAGGCTCGGGCATGGTGCGCTTTTCAAAAGAACATGCTGATAAGTATTTTGACGTCGCAATTGCTGAACAACATGCTGTAACTCTAGCCGCAGGTTTTGCATGTGAAGGCTTAAAGCCTGTTGTTGCTATCTATTCAAGCTTTTTACAGCGCGCATACGATCAGCTCATTCACGATGTTGCATTACAAAACCTCCCTGTATTATTTGCCATTGACCGAGCAGGTATTGTTGGTGCCGATGGCGAAACACATCAAGGCGCATACGATCTCAGCTTTATGCGTTGTATTCCTAATATGGTTATTATGGCACCTAGCGATACTAATGAATGCCGCCAAATGTTGTACACAGGTTACAAAGCTAATTGCCCGGTTGCTGTTCGTTACCCTCGCGGAAGCGCTGGTACGGCAGATATTCAGAGCGATATGCAACTTTTCGAAATTGGTAAAGCAAATACAATAAAAGAAGGTTCAAAGATTGCCATTTTGTCATTTGGTACATTGCTTGAAAACGCACAACTTGCTGCAAATGAACTTAATGCAACGCTTGTTAACATGCGCTTTATAAAGCCACTTGATACTTCACTGTTAAACGACATTATTAAAAATCATGATGTAATTGTTACACTTGAAGATAATGCCATTGCCGGTGGTGCAGGCTCTGCGGTTAACGAATACTTAGCCAGCCAGCAGGCCAATGTTAAAATACTTAACTTAGGTATTCCTGATGAGTTTATTAAGCACGGCACGCAAGACGAAATGCACGATGAAATGGGCTTAGGCGAGCAAGGTATTTTAAGTTCAATAAGGTCATTTACTGCTTAGTTAATTATTTTAACTGTTTATAAAAAGGAGCCTGTTGGCTCCTTTTTCGTTTTTATCATTATTTTTTGCATCCAATTTAACTTTTAAGCCGTTATTGCTGTGAGGTTAACATGTAAATAATCAGTGCTGCTTAGTCTGTGCTTTATAAGCAAGCCCTTTATTTACCTAAATTTAATGGAATATTTAGAAGGTAAAAATGATGAATAACGCTAATTTAACAACTCATACAGCACAAAAAAACACATTGAAACATACGCTTAGTTTTTCAGCGTTAACACTTGCAGTATTAATCGGCATTACAGGTTGTAGCTCAGACGATGGTAAAAACGGCGTAGATGGTATTGCAGGCACCGACGGACAAAATGGTACTGATGGAACAAATGGCAACCCAGGCTTTGCATCAGCCACATTTATTTTGGCAAACAATGGAGAAACCAACACGGGTACCATTGATTTAATTGACCAAAGTGCTTCTAAATTAAAAACTTTTAACACAACAGCTAACGAAGGCGTTGCTTTTGATAGCTTAGGTAATTTATTACAAGCAAGCGACAGCGAAAGTGGCAGTATTAAAACTATCTGTCAGCTTGCTAACCGTGCTGATGGCAGCAGCTATGCTGCAAATACTGATCGTGAAATAACAGGTGCTAACACTACGCTCGTAAACCCTAAAGGAATTGCCGTAGCAAAAAAAAGTGGCCTTATTTTTATTGCTGATTTTGGCGCGATGCAAATAACTACTTTTGGCGCTACAGCAGCGGGTAACGCAGCCCCTTTAGGCACAACCATCACAGAAGCTGCACCGTGGGATGTTGATTATGATGAAACAAATGACCGTCTTTATGTAGCACTTACAAATGGTGATGTAGCCGTTTACGATAATTTTGTTGGTGGTGAATTTGCCGCTATGCCAAGTCGTACAATCACCCCTAGCAATAATGATGGTTTGCAAATATCTGTAAATATTCATGGTATTGTTTATGACTCAAATACTAATAAACTTATTTTATCTGATGTAGGCAGTGCATCAGATGCAACCGATGGTTCGTTATTTGTAATCAATAACGCATCAACCGCAGACGGCTTAGTAAGCGTTGCACGCAGTATTGCCGGCCCAGCAACAATGCTTGGTAACCCGGTTGATATTAGCCTTGAAGGGAGTGACTTGCGTGTAGCCGAAAAATCAAATGATGCTGTTCTTGTATTCAGCAATATTTTTTCAGGTGAAAGCGGCGATATTACTCCTGACTTAGTCACTTCAACTATTAAACCTGAGTCAATTACTAAAGTGGGTATGCAAAATGTAATGGCTGACATTTCAGATAGTGATGCCGCTAATATGGCGCTACTTGGGGTTGCTGTTAGCAGTAATCCGGGTACTACAGGTGAAACAACGGGGCAAATTAGTCGATTAAGCTCTCAACTTAGCACAGAAATTGGCAACTATAATGCGGGTCAAACTATCGAGAGTGTAACTTTTGATAAAGCAGGTAATAGCTATACAACGTTCGATAACAGTACAACTTCTACTGGCGGTATTGCTATTTCAAATAAGGTGGCAATAAACAGAGATGGACAAACGTATAATACAAACCAAGACAGTATTATTACTGGAGCAAATACAGGCCTTATTTCCCCTAAAGGTCTTGATGTAGCTTCTGATAGCGGTATGATTTTGGTTGCAGAAAATAATGCAGATACACCAAGTATCTCAATATTTTCAACGTGTACCACAGGAGATGCAAGCCCATTAATGACCCTTACTTTTGCTAACGGTGCGCGTCCTTGGGATGTTGATTACGATGCAAACACTGACCGTGCATTTGTCGCACTCACAAATGGCACCGTTGCTGTATTCGACGAAGTCAAAAGCAAGCTTATGGCCGGAAATGCAAATATTGCTGTTGAAGACAGACTTATAACACCTGCAAATGCTGGAACCGCAGTAGAAGCGCCAACTAATATACATGGCATAGACTACGATTCGCTAAGTGGCTCGTTAATTCTCTCTGATGTCGGTAGCGCCGCTGTTGCTGATGATGGAAAAATATATGTATTAAATAACGTGGCAATGGCATCGGGGTTGGTAAATATCAGCACCACAATTAGCGGTCCAAATACCCTACTGGGTAATCCTGTCGATATTATGTATACCGGAACAGATTTATACGTAGCTGAAAAATCAAATAATGTAGTTATGCGTTTTAACAATATTTTAAGTATTGCCGGCGGTGATATTAGCGCCGATGCAAGCACTGCATTTACGGCACCTGAGTCAGTCGCAATATTACCAGCTTGGCTTAATCAATAGCGTTAACCTCACCATACCTGACCAATCACTTTGGTCAGGTATTATCGCATCCACACTTTTATATCGGCCAAACCATTTCTCTGTAGCATACCCAGTTGCTGCTCTACATTAGAGTTTTGTTCAAACTCAAATGCATCTAGCTGCTCGTCGAAAGTAATATGCGCTACACCGTCTCCACCGCGTTTTTTAACTTGATGAAGCGAAATATCAGCTAAATTAATAGAGGTTTCCCAACTAATTACTTGCCCACCAAGTAACGGTAATGGGTAGAAAGACCAACCAATTGAGGCTGTTATATTTGTCATATTTCCGTTAGGTAATTGGAAAGAGTACTCTGCAATCGCTTTACAAAGCTCTGAAGAGTAACTGTCTATTTTATTGCACTTAAAATCACGTAAAAGTAATAAAAACTCATCGCCACTCCAGCGCGCTACATAGTCAGAGCCCTGCGTACGCGAGTTTAATAGCGCAGCCATTTGCTGCAAACAGCTGTCACCAGCAATTGGACCAAAGGCATCATTTATACGGCTAAAGTTATCTAAATTAATAATAACCAGTACAAGTGATTTCCCTTGGGCCTGTAATGACTGTGAATTACGTTGAAAATGCTCAATATCTTTTGGTAATTGATCAAACAAGAAACGACGGCTACGCAAGCCTGTAAGCTCATCGGAGTGGCTTACAAGTTTAAGTTGTGAGTTAACTTGCCCAAGCTTATCATTCGCTTGTCGAAGCTCTAACGTACGCTCTGTAATTAAACCTTCAAGCACTTCTTGTTTTCTGCGTTCTTGCGCTTTAAGCACCCAAAATACTAAGTAAAGAAGTAAAATAAAGCCACTGGTGATCAGTAACCTAAAGTAAATTGTTTCATCAAACCGCTCTGGCACAATAAACCCATATTCTACGTATTGCGCCTTTGACCAATCTTCACCTTGGCGTTTTGCCTCTAACTGAAATAAAAATGCCCCAGCTGGTAAGTTGGTATAAATAGCCTCGCGGCGCGTGTTTGCATAACGCCAATCATTGTCCAAACCACTTAACTGATACCTAAACTCAATACTGTTTGGCGCATAATAGTCTATCGCCGTATAGGTTAGTGTTATGTCTCGCTCGTCAGTTTCTAAAGTCGGCTTTTTACCTAGCGCAGCTGTTGTTAAATTACGCTCAGGAGTTGTAATTGTTTCAATAGTTGGTTTTAACGACAGCACCCCAAATAGCTCTACATTTTTAGGTATCTCAACAACACCTTGTAGGCTCGGATACCACATTGAGCTTCCCATATTGACAACTGCATCATGGCCTAAACCACTACAACACTGGTTAGCTTTGCCATCAAGCTGGCGATCGAATGACGAAATCACCTCTTCTACTTTTAAACTTTCTATGTTTGTTTTGAACTGCTCCGCTGGCATTCTGTAAACACCTTTCATGGTGCTAACCCACACGTTATTTAATTTTTCGTCGTACTCTAAGCTAAATATAGAGCCATACGGTAACCCATTTGCGGCATCAAGCTGTCGCCATTGGCCCTGCGTGCTTCGGTAAAATAATCCATCATTAAGCGAGCCTATTAAAATACCCACGCCATCAATATGCAAAACACTTGTAATATAAGCACTTTCAAGTGAAGTTTGATCCCCGACCTTTTCGATACCGCGATCAGTAAAGTAATACGCACCTTTACTGGTACCTATGACACCAAAGTTTCCTTTGTCTAGTACATAAGTTATAAATTTGCTGCCTAAAAAGGCGTTATAAGCAAAGGGAGTTAAACCTGCAAAGTTGAGCCTGTAGAGCCCACGGCCTGTGCCAATCCAAAACCCGCCTTTACTAGAGCGACTTATAGCAAAAACGGGATTATCACGCAGTGCACGCCCAGGCACACTAAAGAGTTTATCGTCTTCGTATACGAACAACCCTCGCCCAGTGGCGATGTATACGCGCTCTCCATCAAACTGTAAATCGTGTACTGAGGCACGTCCATACTGACTACTTGGAATTAAGTTAATATAACTTTTATTCAAGTCAAAATAACCAACACCACTTTTATTAGCGACCCATAATTTACCATCTGGAGCTTGGCTCAGCGCCATAACCGCTTCAGTCATTTGTGAAACAGCAGCGTGCCTTTCTACTCGCCCTTCGTGAGCAAGCCACAACCCTTCACTGAAGCTTGCTAACCAAATATTATTTTTATCATCTCTAAAAATATCAGCAAACCAAATACTTTGATCTAGCTGGCTCGGTTCAACCCATTGCCATTGGCTGGATTTATCTCTGAATAACAAGCGCCCATAAGTGGAAATCCATAAACCACCATCGCTATCACTCATAAATTTATACACAGCAGAGTTATTCGCGTTGGGTAATGGAAAGGGCCTTAACTCGTCGTCTAAATCTAAAAAGTAAGCGCCTAGCTCTGAAGCTAAATATAAATTCCCATTTAAAAATGCAAGATCATGAACGATCGTTTGAGCTAAACGCTCGGGTAACGATATTTTAGCAGTAAGCTCTAAACGTAGTTTGGCAAAATCGGAGGAGTTTTTAGTTAAGCGTAACAAGTGACGATCGTTTACAAGCCAAATACCTTCTGGCGAAAGCGCCATTTGGCTCACTGAACCCACTATTTGAGTTATAACGGTTGCATTAGCCGTTGGTAAAATGGCTTTAGATTGACCGCGTAAGTTAACTTGACCACGACCAACGTAATATAACCCGTTTGCGGCTATCCAAGTGCCCCCTTTGGAGTCTTCAAGAATATCCCTTACAGGGCCTTTAATGTTAAATGCCTGCGCTGCAAAGGTCGCTGGATTAATAACCACTAAACCACTTCTAGTACCAACCCAAAGTAATCCATTCGAATCGATTAAAAGCTTATTAATGCCATTGCTTGGTAAAAAAGCGCTATTTTGGGTATTGTAGTTTGTAAACGTAGTGCCATCAAAGCGGCTCAAACCAAACTGTGTGCCTAGCCAAATGTAGCCTTGCTGATCTTGCACTACGCTTTTTAATGATTGTGACGGTAACCCGTCTTTAATATTCCATTGTTTAACAACATAGTCAGTAATTGAAGCCCCACTTGGCATTGCGCACAACATCAGTACACACACCAGTAAAAATCGCATCATACGCTGCCACCTAGTTAAACTAATCAAATATAAACACTAAAAGGGTAGTAAACCTGCTTTTATTAATGCTTGCAAACAAATCAATGAAAAAATACCCGCTAACACGTCATCCGCCATAATCCCAAAGCCACCATGTACGCGTTTGTCTAACATACGAATCGGGCCTGGTTTTGCAATATCAAAAAAGCGAAAAAGTAAAAAGCCAACTAATAAAGTTTGCCAATTTAATGCTGCACCTATCATGGTGATGTAGTAGCCAGCGACTTCATCCCACACAATAGCAGGATGGTCATGCACACCCAGATCATCAGCTGTTTTACCGCATGCCCAAATACCAAATACACTTATCACAACTGCAAATACTATTTGTAACCAGATTGGATAATGCATTGTTATAAATATAAATGGCAATGCTGCAAATGTGCCAAATGTACCCGGCGCTTTTGGTGCAAGGCCAGTACCAAACCCTAAACCAAAAAACTGGTGTGGGCGTTTTAAGTTAAATAATCGGTTTTTATTCAAACCTGCTCCTTTGTAAAATGCTCAAAGCCCTGTTGCTCAAAGTTAAACATTTCACCATTTTGTAAAAGCTCAATCTTACCGTTACCGCTTTTTATCTGCCCAATACAGGTAATATCCACACCATATTGGCTTAGCTTTAAATCAAGCATACCTTTATTGTTATCTGGAACAGTAAAAATTAATTCATAGTCATCGCCGTAGCTAAGAATAAACGGTAATTGCTTATTAAAATCTAAGCTTGCTTTCATTGCCTCTGATGTAGGAATACTCTCAACATTAATCTCTGCATTTACTTGCGACATTTCAAGAATATGTGTTAAATCGGCAAGTAATCCATCTGATACGTCAATAGCTGACGTTGCAAGCCCACGGATGACTTGACCCGCAGCAACGCGCGGTGTTGGGTAGTCAAATCGATTGTTTAAGTATTCTAAATGCGTTGGATCTATATTAATACCTTGCTTACGTGCTTCAATAGCAAGACCCGCGTCCCCTAAAGGACCCGTAACATAAATCCAATCACCTACCTTTGCACCACTTCTGCGTAGTGCCTTACCTTCCGGCACGGTACCTTTTGCACAAATAGTAATGGTAAGTGGCCCCTGAGTGGTATCGCCACCAATAATTTGTACATTGAAGTATTCTGCAATTTCATGCATGCCTTCAGTAAATTCTGCAATCCACTGAGAATCTATTGTCGGTAACGTTAGTGCAACAGATACCCACGTAGGTTCAGCACCCATTGCAGCTAAATCACTTAAATTAACAGCAAGCGCTCTATGCCCCAATGCGCGAGGAGAAATATCTTCAAAAAAGTGCACGCCTTCAACCAAAGTATCGGTTGTGACTGCAAGTTGGCAGTTTTGTGGAACAGTGACAAGCGCGCAATCATCCCCTATACCTAGGTTAACATCACGACGAGAGATACCACGACCTTTAAAGTAGCGGTTAATTAATTCAAATTCCTTCATACACAAAAAAGCCGACCTATGCCGGCTCTCCTTTTAACGGTTATATAAAGTAAATCTCTGAAAGCAAAGTCAGAGAAAAATACTATTACTTGCGTAAATGCTTTACAGCTTTATCAAGTACACCGTTTACAAATTTATGACTATCTTCTGCGCCAAATATTTTGGCAAGCTCAATACCTTCGTTGATAGCAACTTTGTAAGGTACATCTTCACGGAACTTAAGTTCGTAGCTGCTTAAACGTAAAATTGCTCGCTCAACCATATCTAAGTCATCAAATGGACGCGTTAAATGAGGTGATACTGATTCATCAAGTAGCTTGTAATTTACAGCTACACCTGAGGCTAAATCTTTAAAGTATTCAACATCAATTTTAGTAACATCGTTTTCGATCAACATTTGTTGCTCGATGTCGGCAATTGCATTACCGCTTAATTGCCAAGAATAAACGGCTTGAAGTGCTAAGATACGTGCTTTACGTCTTGCTGCTGGTTTCACAAAAATTCCTTAAACTTAAATTTTATCTAACACATTAACCATTTCAAGCGCACCCAAAGCAGCTTCGCCGCCTTTGTTACCCATTTTGGTACCTGCGCGCTCAATAGCTTGTTCAATGCTTTCAGTGGTTAATACGCCAAATGCAACCGGTATATCATACTCAAGTGATACTTGCGCAAGACCTTTGTTTGACTCGCCAGCAACTAGGTCAAAGTGTGGTGTTCCACCTCTGATCACTACGCCTAAAGCGATGATTGCATCATACTCTTTTTTTGCTGCAACGCGTTTTGCCGCTAAAGGTAATTCAACTGCACCCGGTACATAAATCACAGTAATGTCGTCATCAGATACACCACCGGTACGTTTTAGCTCATCAACAGCACCTTCAAGTAGGCTGCTACCAATAAAGTCATTAAAACGAGAAATGACAATGGCAAATTTTTTGCCCGGTGCGTACTTATTACCTTCAATAATTTTCATTTGATAACCCTAAAAATAAGTTCAAGCGGTTGCGATTGCGCAAAAATTGCTGCGCATCATACCATAATAATAATAAAATAGCCTAGTTTAAGCGTTTGCCTATTGTGGCTCAATGTAATCAATAACTTCTAAATGAAAGCCCGAAAGTGCATGGTATTTTTTAGGGCGACTCATTAATCGCATTTGCTCAATTCCTAAATCTGCAAGAATTTGTGAGCCTACACCAACAGTACGAGAAGTACCTTGAAATTTACGCGGTGTAACATTTTCACCAGCATCCGCAGCAGCAAATGCTTTAACTGTTGCTTCAAGCTCTTCAGTACTTTCTTGTTTACCTAAAATGACTAGCACACCGTCATTTTTAGCTATGTATGCCATTGCATCCGATAAGCCCCAGCTTCTGTCTGCGCTTCTATCCGAAAGTAAAATATCGTTAAATGTACTTTGTAAATGCACACGCACCAAGGTTGGTTCTTGCGCTTTAATTTCACCCTTGAGTAGTACGTAGTGTAACTGACCGTCAATCGTGTCTTTGTAAGTGACTAAGTCAAATTCACCATGCTCTGTTGGCAGTTTACACTTAGCCACTTTTTCGATTGTGGTTTCGTTTAAATTGCGGTATTCAATTAAATCAGCAATTGTGCCAATTTTAATGTCGTGCTCTTTAGCAAAAACTTCTAAATCAGGGCGGCGTGCCATGGTGCCATCAGCATTTAAAATTTCAACAATAACAGAAGACGCTTCAAGCCCTGCTAAACGCGCTAAATCACAACCGGCTTCTGTATGACCTGCACGTGTTAATACACCACCTGGCTGTGCCATAATCGGAAAAATATGACCCGGCTGTACAATATCGCTAGGAACAGCACCTTTAGCGATAGCTGCTTGTACCGTGCGTGCTCTATCTGCTGCTGATATACCTGTGGTTACGCCTTTTGATGCTTCTATCGACATAGTAAAGTTAGTTGAAAACGCAGCGCCATTATTTTTAACCATTAAAGGCAAGTCTAGTTGCTCACAACGCTCTTGTGTCATCGTTAAACAAATTAAACCACGGCCATGAGTAGCCATAAAGTTAATTGCTTCTGCGCTAATATGTTCCGCAGCAATGATTAGATCACCTTCATTTTCTCTGTCTTCATCGTCCATTAAAATAACCATTTTACCGGCTTTAATGTCATCTATAATTTCTTGTGCGCTGTGTAAATTCATAAATTCGCTCATGTAAGTTGTCAGTTTCGTTATTTAATAAAGCCCGCTTTTGCGAGTAAGCTCATTGATATATCTGCGCCGGTTGGCTGCTCTGCGCCTTTGATAAGACGCTCTAAATAACGTGCAATTTGATCGACTTCTAAATTAACTTGAGTGCCTACTTTAAAGTCGGCAATCGTTGTTTGACCGCTGGTGTGCGGCACAATTGTTAATTTAAATTTATTACCTTCAACAGCGTTAACTGTCAGGCTTATACCATCAATACATACCGACCCTTTGTACGGTATGTATTTCATTAAATTTTCATCGGTTGTCAGCCAATATTCAGTAGCTCTTGCATTAGCTGTAATCGCCGTTATTGTTGCAATACCGTCAACATGGCCAGACACTAAATGTCCACCTAAACGCGAAACCGGTTGCATTGCTTTTTCAAGGTTAACTGTTTGCCCTATTGAATAATGTGCAAAACCAGTTAAATGAATTGTTTCGTTAGATAAATCAGCGCTAAAACCATCAACATGTTTATCAACTACCGTTAAACACACGCCATTTGTTGCAATACTGTCACCTAGCTTTACGTCACTCATATCAAGGTCGGCGCTTTGAATACGAATGGCTAAATCGCCTTGTTTTTTTTGTAATAAAGCAATTTTGCCTGTGGCTTCTATTATCCCAGTAAACATAGCGCTACTCTTCTTTGTTAAATGATTTTAATGCGTGCGTTTTTAACGCGTTGATACGTAAATCGTCACCAATACGAACACACTCATTAAAAGATAAATCGATAGTATCTTGCATACTCGTCAATTCAGGGAAGTTTACTAAACTTTTAGCATCATAACCCATCAGTTTTGGTGCGATATAAAAAACATACTCGTCAATTAAATCAAGCTCGGTCATTTTCCCCGCAAGGGTTGCCCCAGCTTCCAGCCATATATTATTAAACTGATGCTTTGCTAGTGTTTGTAATACATCGGTTAAATCAACCTTACCCTGTTGCTCGCGCACCGCTATGTGCTTAACAAAATGCGGCCACTGCATTGAATTATCAACCTTGGTAGTAAATATAATTACCGGGTGCGCTATTTTAAATAGCGCAAGGTCAGGTGTTAATCTGTTTTGCGAGTCTATTATAACACGCACCGGCTGACGTAGCGGTAAGTTGGTTGGTAATGAATACGGTAACTCACTTGGTCGAACATTGAGTTTTGCATTATCAACAAGAACCGTATCGGCCCCCGTTAAAATGGCACAGCTTTGAGCGCGGTATAGCTGCACATCTTTTCGTGCAGCAGGGCCTGTGATCCACTTACTTTTTCCGTTTTTTAGCGCTGTTTTGCCGTCTATACTGGCTGCTAATTTACAGGTTACGTAAGGAAGCCCTTGCTCCATACGCTTAAAAAAGCCAAAGTTTAATGCGCGAGCCTCATGTTCAAGCAACCCATGAGCAACTTCTATTCCGGCGTCACTCAGTATTTTAAGGCCTTTACCTGCCACTTGCGGGTTGGTATCAACCATGGCAGCAATCACCTTTTTAATACCAGCGGCCTTAAGTCCTTCAGCACAGGGTGGCGTGCGCCCGTAATGGCTACAAGGCTCAAGTGTTACATAGGCAGTTGCACCCTGTGCTTTTTCGCCGGCTACAGCAAGTGCATTTACCTCTGCATGTCCTTGCCCTGCCAATTGATGAAACCCTTCACCTATTATTTGATTATCTTTTACAAGTACACAGCCAACATTCGGATTAGGTGTTGTGGTAAACCGACCTTTTTTAGCAAGCTCAATAGCACGCGCCATATATAGCTTATCGTGCTCGGTAAATGCTGATTGGCTGCTCATGCTTATTCCCCTAAGCGGGCAATTTCTTCGCCAAACTCTCGTATATCCTCAAACGAGCGATATACTGACGCAAACCTTACATAAGCGACTTTATCTAACTTTTTAAGCGCTTCCATAATGCATTCACCCACCAAATGGCTTGAAATTTCTCGCTCCCCCGTTGCGCGTAATTGCGACTTTATTATATTGACTACTTCATCAACTTGTTCTGTGCTGACGGGACGCTTCTCAAGTGCACGATTTAAACCATTTAGTAACTTATCTTCGTTAAATGGTTCGCGACTGCCGTCTTGTTTTACAACACGCGGCATAACCAGCTCTGCCCCTTCAAACGTGGTGAAGCGTTCATGGCAATCGTTACATTCACGACGGCGGCGAACTTGATGGCCACCGCCAACAAGGCGGGAATCTATAACTTTGGTGTCTTTTGCTGTACAAAATGGGCAATGCATAACTAAAGGTATCCGTTTTAAAAACAAAAAAGCCGCTAAAAAGCGGCTTTTATAATAGCATGATTGCTTATGTGATCTAAATTACCGTTTTACTTTATTAAGCGTAAACAGGTAGTTTTGCACAAATTGCTTTCACTTTTTCTTTTACTTGTGCTTGAACAGACTCATCAGCAATGTTGTCTAGTACATCACAGATCCAGCCAGCAAGCTCTTTAGATTCAGCCTCTTTGAAACCACGGCGCGTGATTGCAGGAGAACCAATACGTAAGCCAGACGTTACAAATGGAGAACGCGGATCATTAGGAACTGAGTTTTTGTTAACCGTAATGTTCGCATTACCTAATGCTGCATCAGCATCTTTACCCGTAATATCTTTATCGATTAAATCAAGTAAAAACAAGTGATTGTCTGTTTTACCAGAAACAACTTTGTAGCCACGCTCTTGTAATACGCTAACCATTGCTTGCGCATTTTTAACAACTTGTGTTTGGTATTCTTTAAACTCTGGTTGTAAAGCTTCTTTGAATGCCACTGCTTTTGCAGCAATAACATGACATAAAGGACCACCTTGGCCACCAGGGAATACAGCACTGTTAAGCTTTTTGTAAATTGCTTCGTCACCACATGCAGAAATAATTAAACCGCCACGAGGGCCCGCTAATGTTTTATGCGTTGTAGTAGTAACAACATGTGCAAATGGTACTGGGCTTGGGTAAACACCCGCAGCAATTAAACCTGCAACATGCGCCATATCAACAAACAAGTAAGCATCTACTTTGTCTGCAATTTCGCGAAACTTAGCCCAATCAACAATACCTGAATAAGCAGAAAAACCTGCGATAATCATTTTTGGCTTGTGCTCTAGTGCTAACGCTTCAACTTGTGCGTAATCAATTTCGCCAGTCTCTTCGTTTAGGCCATACTGAATCGCGTTATATGTTTTACCTGAAAAGTTTACGTGTGAACCATGAGTTAAATGGCCACCGTGTGCTAGGCTCATGCCAAGTACTGTATCAAGCGGGCTTAATAAGGCTTGGAAAACAGCGGCATTGGCTTGCGAACCTGCATGCGGCTGAACGTTTGCGTAGTCAGTACCAAACAATTCGTTTGCGCGGTCAATAGCTAATTGCTCAACCACGTCTACGTGCTCACAGCCACCGTAGTAACGTTTGCCAGGGTAACCTTCCGCATATTTGTTAGTAAGTTGAGAACCCTGTGCTTCAAGTACGCGTGGGCTACAGTAGTTTTCAGATGCAATTAACTCAATGTGCTCTTCTTGACGTGATGTTTCTTTACTCATCGCGTCAAATAACTCTGGATCAAAGTCCGAAATATTCATGCTACGTTCTAACATTGGGGGCTCCTGGGCAACGTGTATGGTATTTTTTAGAGGCTATATTGTACGCTTAAAACCGCACTTTGCCTACGTTCTTAAGTTGAGGATATTTAATCAGGGATTGAAACTATTTCACACCCTTTTTAAGATGATATTTTTAAATAACTTACATAATTATTTTAAATGTTTTTTATTATTTACATTTAATTAGTTAATTAACAAAGCTATTTCACGGTTTAAAATGTGCAAAAAAGCGGCCATAGCCGCTTTCGTGTTTACTTAATATTTAAGCTAACTTAGCCAGTATTTCTGTACGCAAAGCGTCGTAATCGGCGTTTATGTCGCTTGCAAGACATGGTTTAGCCAATGCGTCGCTCAATGGCTTTGGCATATCAAGTTCAATATTTAGTATACCTTCTACACTTTCTTTAAATTTAGCTGGATGTGCAGTTGCTAAAAAGATCCCCGCAGCACCCGGAGCTCGGTTATTAACTAAACCTTGATAGGCAATTGCTGTATGTGGCTCTGCAACATACCCTGTTTGATGAATATTTTTCATCACCGTTTGGGTGTTTTCTTCATCAACACTAATTGAGTAAAAGTCGTCGTAACTAAACCAGTTGTTGTCCAACATAGTTTGCACACGTGGCCAGTTATTCGGCTTACTCACGTCCATCGCATTTGAAAGCGATTCAAGCGTTGCATTAGGCAACCAATTTTTATCAAGTATAAAACGAGGAACGGTGTCGTTTTGGTTGGTTGTTGCACTTAACTTTCCAACTGGCAACCCTATTACAGCGCCAATCATTGCAGCGCATACATTACCAAAGTTACCACTTGGTACAGAAATATGCGCTGTTGCACGCTTTTCTTTTGGCAGTTGTGCAATCGCTTCAAAGTAATAACACACCTGAGCGACTAAGCGGCTTATGTTTATCGAATTTGCTGAATTTAAGCCAAGCGTAGATTTAACTTCATCATCTAAAAACGACTTCTTAACAAGTTCTTGGCAATCGTCAAAACTGCCATCAACCGCGTAACAATGAATATTGCCACCTAAGGTAGTAAATAGCTTTTGCTGAGCAAGTGAAATTTTTCCTTTGGGATAAAGAATAACCACATCAATGTTTGGTTTATTGTAAAATGCGTGTGCAACCGCTGCACCAGTATCACCTGATGTTGCTGTTAAAATAGTCACCTTTTCACCTTGGTTAAACTGGGCTAAGCATTCAGCCATAAAGCGCCCACCAAAATCTTTAAAGGCAAGCGTAGGACCATGAAATAGCTCCAAACAATAGGTGTTTTCTTCTACCTCGACTAACTTAACAGGAAAATTAAACGCATTTTTAACCATGTCGGCAACAGTGCTACTTGGCAACTCATCACCTATTAAATGTGATAAAATTTTGCTACTGCGCGTAACAAAATCCATATCAAGTAATGCGTCAACATCAGTCATAGGCGCTAACGATTCAGGAAAAAACACACCTTGGTTACGCCCAAGTCCTGTTTTTACTGCTTCAACAAACGACACTTTTTGTGAGTTATCTTTTAAATTATGTAATTGCATGACTTCTAATCCTATAAAACATTTAATTGACGCGTGCCGTCGTTATCTAACTTACAAATATGGCAAAAACCTTGCTCATTTATGTAATTATCCTTTAACCATTTAGCGCATTGTTCGGCTGCTTCAAGTGTTTTACATACAGTAAATAAGGTAGGCCCTGCGCCTGAAATACTAACTACCTCAGCTCCAAGTGCGGGTAAACTTGCTTTCGCCTCGCTAAAACCAGTAATAAGCGGTGCACGGTAAGGTTCTGCTATTTCGTCTTTCATTATGCTTAATGCATCGTCAAAACGTGCTGTTAATAACAAGCTACTAAAAGAGGATAAACGCTGCGCAAACTCAACGCTTGCATGCATGCTAAGATCTTTTGGCAAAACAGAACGCGCTTTTGCTGTATTAAGCGAAAAGCCTGGAAACGCCGCAACGTAATACCAGTTTTCATCAACAGGTAGTTCTATAGATTTATTAGGAATTAAATCGCCAGTTAGCTGCAAACCGCCTAAATAACACGGCGTAATATTATCGTAATGGCGTCCGCCACTTACAACGGCTTCAAAATCTGCCATCAACTCAATTAGCTGTACTTGACTTAACTGTGTTTTTGCAAACTTATCAAGCGCTGCAAATGTAGCAACCACCGAACAAGCGCTCGATCCTAATCCAGAACCAATTGGCAGGTTTTTTTTAAGCTCTAGCTTTACCGTAGGCATATCTGGTGCGACATGAGCTCTAAAGTGCACTAGACACTGATAAGCTAAGTTCTCTTTCGCATCGCTTGGTAATTTATGAGCATATTCGCCTGAACAAACAAACTCATCACAAGGGGCTGCGCTAACAAGTGCTACATCCCCCAATAAACTACCATCAATTGGCGCAAGAGCAGCACCTAGCGCATCAAATCCAACTGCAAAATTACCAATAGATGCAGGCGCATATACTTCAATCATTTTCGACTCCTAGCGCGATAATGTTTTTAAAACGTCTGCAAATACACCTGCAGCAGTTACTTCAGAGCCAGCGCCGTAACCACGAATTACAAAAGGACGTGGTTGGTAGTATTGACTTAAAATTGCAAGCGCATTTTCACCATCGCGAATAACATTAAGCGCATGTGATGAATCAACCGCCTCAATACCTACTTTACAGTGGCCTTCTTTAATTGTGCCCACGTAACGAAGAACTTTTCCTTCACTTGCCGCTTGCTCAATACGTGCGTTAAAGTCAGTGTCTAAGCTAGGTAGTTTTGCCATAAACTCATCAATACTGTCTCCTTCGGCAAACCCTTGTGGTAATACCGACTCTACTTCAATGTCGGATAGCTCTAATTTCATACCGGCTTCACGCGCAATAATTAACAACTTACGCGCAACATCAGTTCCCGATAAATCATCACGAGGATCTGGCTCTGTAAAACCACTTTCTTTTGCTTTAATGGTTGCCTCTGACAGTGATAAACCATCTTGCAAAGCGCCAAACATGTATGACAATGAGCCCGATAAAATACCGCTAAATTCAAGTAATTCATCTCCTGCACCAAATAAAGACTGCAAATTATCGATAACAGGAAGGCCTGCACCTACGTTTGTTTCGTATAAAAACTTGCGGTTATTTTTTTGTGTAGCAGCAATCAAATCTTGGTAATACGTATATGAGCTGGTTGTTGCCTTTTTATTGGCTGCAACAACATGAAAACCCGCATTTAAAAAGTCAACATATTGCGCTGCAAGTGCATCAGACGATGTACAATCCACCAGCACAGGATTAACTAAATGGTTTTGCTTAACAAATTGCTCAACGAGTTTTAGGTCAAATGACTGCTCTGATACTGCTAATTTTTGCTGCCAATCACTAAAGGCGATACCCTCGCTATCAAGATGCAACTGACGAGAGTTAGCAACGCCGTACAAATTAAGTTTAATGTTACGCTTTTCAAGCCATGCTTGTTGGCGCTCTAATTGAGATATCAGTTCTTGCCCTACTAAGCCACACCCTAGTAAAAACACATCAATTGAAGGTACATGCGTGAAAAAGTTCTCATGGCATATTTTCACTGCGTCGTTACATAACTCACCGTCAATCACAGCTGAAATAGCACTTTCAGTAGAATCCTGTGCAATTGCCACAATGTTTACTTGTGCTTGAGAAAGGGATGCAAAAAACTTAGCGGCTAAACCACGATGTGCCCGCATATTATCACCCACAAGCGTTACTATGGCTAAATTACGCTGTACTTGAACAGGCTCAATTAAACCTGCTTGAGATTCAAGCTCAAACGCTGTTTGTAAAGCCGTTAAAGCAAGGGCTAAGTCGCTCTCATGTACACAAAAGCTAATGCTAAATTCACAAGACGATTGCGTGATCAACACTATAGATACGTTATCGTGAGCAAGCGCATTAAAAACTTTAGAGGCCATGCCTACTTTGCCTTTCATTCCTGGACCCGAGACAGTCAGCATAGCTAAATCTTGCAGGCTTGAAATTGCTTTTACAGGCTCGTCTGATGAATAGTCATTTCCGATTAGCGACCCTTGGGCATCAGGGTTATGCGTATTTTTTATTTCACACGGCACGCCCGCTTTGGCACAAGGCAAAATAGTTTTTGGGTGAAGTACTTTAGCACCAAAGTAAGAAAGTTCCATTGCCTCTTTGTATGACAAAAAGTCAACTTTAGTGGCTTTTTTAATATAACGAGGATCTGCGCTATAAACACCATCAACATCAGTCCAAATTTGGCAAACATCTGCCTCTAAACACGCCGCTGCAATAGCCGCTGAGTAATCAGATCCATTGCGCCCAAGTGTTGTAAGCTCGCCTTTATCATTGCTTGCTGTAAAACCGGGCATAATATAAATCGTGGCTGGCTTTTCTTTTAATGCCGCTTGAAAATGCGCTTTACTTGCAACTAAATCAACTTCAGCATCAATAAAACCACCTGTTGATGCAACGCAACTTGTCGCCTCTAAATAAACCGCTTTATGTGAGTTCAATAAGCGCTGCATAAGCGACACACTTACTCGCTCGCCAAAGCTTATAACAAACGCACGCACTTGATCGGGGCAGCACTTAATTAAAGATACACCATCAAGCTTATTTTTTAGTTCTTCAAAATTTGGCCAGTGGTCAATTGGGCCATAGCCTTTTTCCACGGCTGCTTTTAGCTCGTTACAACGACTCGTTAAAGCCTCCCATAAAGAGCTAAAGTCTTGGCCTTGTTCTGCCGAACTCGCTAGAGCAACTAGTGAGTCGGTCATTCCACCGGGCGCCGATAATACCAAAAGCATTTCATCTTTTAATTGTGCTTTAACTAATTGAGCTACCTGCTCAAGGCAGGCAAAGTCGGCAAGTGATGATCCACCAAATTTTAAAACGCGCATTGTTTATGTTCCTCATCCCATAAAACGAAAAAAGGCCTGTGTTCTAAGTGAACACAGGCCTTTAAATTTGTTGCACCGACCTATGCCACTATCCAGAAAGAATGGTGGTTGTAATAATAATGGTCAGTACGCGATTAATTGTTTTCATGGGGTAAGACTGCCTTAACAAAGGCTATGCTGTCAAGTGCAAATTAAAAGATAAAACAGCCTTTTTCGATATAAAAAAACCTAGTGAATGCCAAATTTATGCAAAATATTGTCCATTCTTGTTTTATCTATTGGTTTATTAATAAAATCGATAGCACCTAACTGAGCTACACGTAATTTCATTTTCTCTTGTATATCAGCAGAAATAACAAGTACAAAACACTCAATCTTGTTTGTTTTTATGTATTCAAGAACGCCAACGCCGTCAATCTCAGGCATAGTTAAATCCAAACATAACAAATCAAAGCGGTTAGTTTTTAGTAATTCAATAGCTTGTGCGCCATTTGTAGCTTGCTGAATATCTGCATCTATACACTGTTGCAAACATCTGATTACTTGTTTTCGTGCAACTGTTGAGTCATCACACACTAAAATAGAAAAATTCATATTATAAAACTACTAAATAAGCATAATTAATGTCGTTAAGGGCGGCTGTCGTTGGTAAGCTCATACCCCAGTGCAATAGTACCTATATTTACAACATAATACCTGGGCTTTTTGTCCACATTTTGTAACAATCTATTATTGAATAAACTTAACAAGCCAAAAGGGATAGTTTATTATTACTTGAAAGTATAAAAAACAAACAAAAACTAGTTAATCAATAATATACAAACACTCTTAAGCAGTTAGTATGTGGCAAACAAAAGCAAAAATCAGCCCTTATTTATCATAAAATAAATCATTTATTATTTGTTTTTAAGCATTTATTGACTAAATTTTAAATAGTAGTGTAAATACTTAATTATATCTCAAGGAATTGTTGACCTCTCATGCTACAGAAAAGCCTTTCTAAAAGATTATTGACCAGTGTGTTATCGGTCTATTTTTTGCTTACCTTTGTAGTGACATGCGGACAGGTGCTCGCTGAGTATTTAAACACTAAAGATTACATAAAAGATGAATTAGCAACCTTACAAAAAACCTTCAGCCGTAGCTTAACACGAGCTATTTGGGAGCTTAATACAAAACAAACAATCACCACCGCAGAAGGGCTACTCGCTATCCCCATGATAGAAGGGATCATAGTGCGTGATGACAGTGGTGAAGTTATTTCGCAGCTTGGTCGCTCTTTAGATATTCATAAACTCTATAGCCAGCAACTTGTCCAAGAAGAAGCCATGCTAGAAGACTCTAAATCAGGCTTGTTTGGGTATACATTCCCACTCATATTCGAATTTTCAGGACGAGCCACGCAAGTCGGTGATGTTACGTTATTTTCAAGTCGAGAAGTTGTATTAAGCAGAATAATGGTATCAATCTACTTTTTGATTGGTAATGCCATGATTAAGACTACATTCTTAATTATTTTATTTTTAATGGCCTTTAGAAAGCTACTTACCGACCCGCTTTATCAGCTCACCGAACAAATTGAAAACCTGCAACTCGATGAGCTAGAAGGGCAACACATCGAAATTGAGACCGAAGAACACAATGAGCTTAAGGTAATGGAACACTCTTTTAATAACTTAATCGATAAGGTGGTTCAGTACAGAAAAGAGCTTGAACGAACTCAAAATAAATTAATTGTTAGCAACGAGAAGTTAGACCAACATAACATACAATTAGAGCAGGATGTTGCGCGTAAAACGTCTAACTTAAGCCAAGCAATGATGGAATTACAACAGCAAAAATATGAATTAGAAAAACAAAAAATAGTATTAACAGATGAGGTAGACCTTCGCCGCAGTACCGAAAAAGAACTGATCACCAAACAAGCGGAATCTCAACGCTATATTGATGAATTAAAACTGGCTCAAGAGCGACTCGTTGGTACAGAAAAAATGGCGGCATTAGGTGGCCTCGTTGCGGGGATCACTCACGACATAAACACGCCTATTGGCATCGGCGTTACTGCAGTATCATTTTTAGAAGAGCGTTTAAATAAGTTAGAAAGTGCCTATGCTGAAAAAACACTTTCGCCCAAGGCGTTGGAAGAGTTTATTAACGAAGCCAAACAAAGCACAAGCTTGCTTACAACAAATTTAGATAGAGCCTCTGACCTTATTGCAAGTTTTAAGCAAATTGCTGTAGACCAAGCCAGTGAAGCTGTGCGTACCATAAACTTTAAAGATTATGTAAATGAAGTAATTCGATCGCTTCACCCTAAATTGAAAAAAACATCGCACACTATTAATCTACAATGCCCTGATGACCTAGTATTAAATTTGCCAGCCGGCGCCATAAGCCAAATATTTACTAATCTCATTGTTAATTCGCTTATTCATGGTTTTGAAGGTAAAGACAATGGTGTTATGGACATTAACATCACAAGTGACGAAACCAACCTAACCATTAACTACAAAGACAACGGCAACGGAGTCACCGCTGAGCAGCTTGAAAAATTATTCAATCCGTTTTTCACCACCAAGCGAGATGAAGGTGGCAGTGGTTTGGGCACTCACATAATGTTTAATTTAGTTAAACAGACACTAAGCGGCTCAATTGAAGCGACAAGCGAGCCAGGCCAAGGACTGCACTATTTTATACAATTTCCTAAAAATATGGCTAAGCCTCTGTCTATATTCAATCAAAGCTAATTTAAATAGTCGTTAATCAGTCATTTCGAGGAGCGACTTTTATTGTTATGATTGAGCAAATTTTTCAGATGGATTATCTCCCCTATGTGGTTTAGTAACCTTATTTGTTACCGCTTTAAACAAGATGTTTCGTACACACAAGAAGACTTTGATAAAGCATTAGAACAAGATCTATTTCGTCCTTGCACAGGTCAAGAGCTCTCTACGTTTGGCTGGACGAAAGCATTTGGAAAGCATAGCGAAGCACTTTCTCACTTCTCTCAAAAAAGTATTTTAGTGTGCGCTAAACGCGAAGAAAAAGTATTACCCGCATCAGTCATCAACGAATTAGTTGCCGAAAAAGTTGATCAAATTGAAGCTGAAGAAAACCGCCCCGTTAAAAAGAAAGAAAAAGACGAACTTAAAGAAAATATTCTTCACACCCTACTTCCGCAAGCATTTACAAAGTCGAGCTTACAATTTGCATTTATTGACCAGGAAAACGGTTGGGTTGTGGTTAATAGTGCAAGTTTTAATAAAGCTGAGGAGCTGTTAGCACTGTTACGTAAATCGTTAGGTACGCTTCCAGTTGTGCCTGCATTTGCAAATTATGACCTTGATGTATTTTTAACTGATTGGCTAACTAACTTCAGCACACCTGAAGGCTTTGCAATTGGTTCTGACGCTGAGCTTGAAGAAGCTGATGACAGTGGCGCGCAAGTTAAATTAAAAGGCCATGACTTGTCATGTGATGAAGTTAAATCACATCTTGAAAGTGGTAAACGCGTTACCAAGCTTGCCCTCGATTGGCAAGAACGTGTTAAATTCATGCTTCAAAATGATGGGTCAATTAAACGTCTAAGTTATTCAGATACACTGAAAGAAGAAAACGCTGACATACCTAAAGAAGATATGGCAGTAAAACTTGATGCTGACTTCATTTTAGCATCAGAAGAAATTAAACAATTGTTAGAAGAGCTAACCCAAGGTTTAGGCGATGCAGATGATTTAGCCAATCCATAACCGAAAGTTTAATGGCAATAAAAAAGCACGATTAAATCGTGCTTTTTTATTGCGCTAAATTTAAGGCTTAATTAGCTAAACATGTCTTTTACATCTACAAGCATCTCGTTGTATTCATCGCTTGAGAACAACTGCATAGATGAAATAACACCTTTATCTATATACGTTTGTAAAGCAGCTGATTTATCAGATACCTGTAAAGTCCCCTCTAAAATAGCCCCAATTCGAATAAAATCTACATAACTTATTTGTTCTGGTTTATAGCTTGGATCTGCCCAGCTTAAAGCTACATCTGAGAACTCTGCAGGAAATTCCCACGCATCCATGATTGATGAGCCAATTTTACCACTTAGTTTTTGAATGGCATGTGCTAAAAAGCTAGGATTTGCAAACACTTCAGGGTGACGCTCAGCCTCAGTTAAAATAGGCAGCACACCAATATTATAAACTAAGGCAGCTAAGGTAATTGAGTCGCGGTTTAACGAGGTTCGTTTATTATTTTGTAAATAAAACTCCATTAACGTAATGGAATGACTCGCCACCGTTAATGTTTTTTGCCACGCCTTACCCATATAGCCTTTAATAAGGTCGTTGTTAGAAACAAATAGTTGTTCCATTGCCATCGCTGTCGCTATATTTTTAATTTGACGCAATCCAATACGGGTGACTGCTTGATGTAAGGTAGATACCTTAACCGCACGTCCCATGATTGCACTATTAGCCACTTTGATCATACGAGCAGATAACGAAGGGTCTTGTGAAATAACTTCCGACATTTGCATCAAATTAACTTCAGGATCGTCTGCAGCTTGGCGAACTTTAATCGCAACCTCAGGGAGTGTAGGTAATACAAGCGTATCGTTATTTATTCTATCAACTAATATTGTTAATAATGCATTCTCTGTAGACATAAAGCAGTCATCCTTTTTAGTTGTAATATTACTACACGCTACAACAGTTAATTTTTATAATAATGAACTTACAATCAGTATTGCCTAACTTACCGTTAAAGTTAAGAAAATTTTATAACTTTATTTCTGTCTCTCATTTTCAACGACACTATTGCCCATACACCGCCTAATACTTGCTATTTACTGTTTAGGTTTGCTTTAATGCTGGCACAATATAGTAGCGTGCCGTCAACGAGCCTCCCAACAAGCATCTACTTATCATTAAATTAACTTTTAAATAGGCAAAATAATGATCTTAAATAAAATTAGCCAAGCCATTTTACTCTCTGGTGTTGTTTTTCTGAGTGCGTGTTCAGATAAACCTTCGTCACCTGCCGAGACCACATCGCAAACACCCGTAAAAGTAATGGGGCCTGAGCTTATTAATGTTGATGAACAACGCTTAAATATATACACCGACTTTAGCTTACAAAGCGATTTATCACACTTGAGTGACAATCAAAAAGCAATGATTGCCATCCTTATAGATGCGTCAAAAATAATGGATGCCTTATTTTGGAAACAAGCATTTGGTGAAGATAAAGAGACATTTTTAGCAAAGCTAACCGATCAACAAATTCGCAAATTTGCTGACATAAACTACGGCCCGTGGGATCGTTTAAATGGCGATGAAACGTTCCTTTCAGGTTATAAAGAAAAGTCATTAGGTGCGCAGTTTTACCCAGCGGATATAACTAAAGAAGAGCTTAACAACGCAGACGTTGAAGACAAAACAGGCTTATACTCAATTATCAAACGCGACGAACAAGGCAAGCTTTACAGCGTGCCTTACTCAAAAGAGTACGCAACAGAACTTGCACAGGCAGCCGACCTTCTTCGCCAAGCCAGCAAACTTGCCGACAATAAAGAATTTGCAAATTACCTAAATCTTCGTGCGGACGCGCTGCAAAAAGATGACTTTCAGGTCTCTGATTTTGCGTGGATGGACATGAAAAATAACCCCATTGATGTTGTTATTGGACCAATTGAAACTTACGAAGATCAACTATTTGGCTACCGTACTGCCTATGAATCTTATGTATTAATCAAAGATTTAAAGTGGAGCGAACGTCTTGCCAAGTTTGCAGCCTTTTTGCCTGAACTTCAAAAAGGTTTACCTGTTGATGACAAATACAAACACGAAGTACCTGGTTCAGATGCTGACTTAAATGCCTACGACGTTGTTTATTATGCAGGTCATTCAAATGCAGGCAGTAAAACCATTGCAATCAACTTACCTAACGATGAACAGGTACAGTTAGAAAAAGGCACGCGCCGCCTACAACTTAAAAATGCTATGCGGGCTAAATTTGATAAAATTTTAGTGCCTATTTCAGAGCAGTTAATCGTGCCTGAACAACGAAAGCACATTACCTTTGATGCTTTTTTTGCAAACACCATGTTCCATGAAGTAGCGCATGGTTTAGGCATTAAAAATACGATTACGGGTAAAGGAACGGTTCGCCAATCATTACAAGAGCACGCAAGCGCACTTGAAGAAGGTAAAGCCGACATTTTAGGCTTATACATGGTTGAGCAATTATTAAACAAAGGCGAAATCAGCGAAGGAACCATTGAAGATTACTACATTACTTTTATGGCCGGTATTTTCCGCTCAGTGCGCTTTGGCGCGTCAAGTGCACACGGTAAAGCGAATATGATTCGCTTTAACTTTTTTGCACAAGAAGGGGCATTTTCTAAAAATGAAGAAGGCTTCTACCGCGTCAATATGGAAAAAATGAGTATTGCTATGGCAAAGCTTTCTCGTCTAATTTTAACTTTGCAAGGTGACGGCGATTACCAAAAAGTCGACCAGCTGATTGCAACCCATGGTGATATTAAAGAGTCTCTCACCAAAGATTTAGAAAAACTAAGCCAAGCAAACATCCCTGTAGATGTGACCTTTAAACAAGGTAAAGACATACTTGGTCTTAACTAAAACTAAAAGGCGTTACAGTTAACCTTGTAACGCCTTTATTTTTATTTGCTCATAACATCACGCACTTTAGATTCAAGGCTTTTCATCCCCCAACGTTTTCCTTTTTCGAGTGCTTCGTCAACGCTTAATCCGTCTTCATGGGCTGATATAGCGACTAAAGCACCGACCCGATTACTACTTGCACAATGAACCAAAACTGGCTCACCGTTTAGCTTTTTAAGTAAACTGGCTAAGTTGCGGGCATTTTCTACTGTAATATCTTGCGCGCCAGAAATAGGTAATGCGTGATAACCCATACCAAGCGCCTCAACAAACTCGCCTTCATCCCAATCTTGTTCATTTGCTCCACGTAAATTTATAACGTGCTTCACATCTGCTTTAGACAATTGCTTTAATTGCTCTTTACTAGGCTGCGCAGCCGAATACACAAGGTTGCTATGAGCAGCAAAGTTCTTTATGTCTGCCTTTTTTACAACCTCAGTATTATTTAGCGGCTCAGTAGCTGCAACATAATCGCCCGATAGCGCAATAATAAATAAGCTAGTACTTAGAGTTTTAAGTAATTTCATATTAATCCTCACTTGTGTAAATGTTTTGGCTTTTAAAAACGTGCTTTTATTTTTTCTATTTGTTCTTCAGTGTAAGGGACCGCCGCAAACTTACCCCATATTGGCGCAGGCCACGCTATATCAGTTTTAAATCGTGCAATATGATGAATGTGTAATTGCGGCACCATATTCCCTAAAGCTGCGACGTTTAATTTATCTGGGTTAAAAACCTCAATAAGTAACTTACTTAGTTTTGCAGACTCTTTTAAATACACCACTTGATCGTCTTCAGATAAGTCGATTATTTCTTTTAAACCAGCTTGCCTAGGCACTAATACAAACCACGGGTACAGGCTATCGTTTAATAAAAGCACCTTGCACAGTGGCCAATCGGCTAACTCTATACAATCTCGTTTAAGTTCAACGGCCAGTTCAAAGTCGCTATCTGTCATTGTGTTTTACCTTGTTAATCTTTAATAATTGCTACTTTATAGCATTTAGTTGCAGTTGCACACGCTTGGCTTTACCATTCAAAATAATATTTATACTGAGCTAAGGTAACCTTGTGCTAAAAAAAATAAAACACCTCTCACTTGCTGTACCACTAATTGTGGGCGCTATCAGTGTTCAAGCAAAACCTTTATCGCTAGAACGCATTTTTGATGATCCAAGCCTATCAGGTAAATCTCCCGTTCAACTTAAATTCTCACCTGATGGAAGCCGTGTAACTTACCTACAGGGTAAAACTGACGACTACAACCGCTACGATTTGTGGGAATACAACTTAGAAGATAACACTAATCGTGTATTGGTCGATTCAGCCGAATTATTTTCTGGCCCTGAAAACCTATCAGACGAAGAAAAAGCACGCCGCGAACGCCAACGTATTTTTGGCAAAGGTATTCTAGAATACACATGGTCAACCGATGGCAAAGCACTTTTATTTCCGCTAAATGGCGATCTGTATTACTACGACTTAGCCTCAGCTAAAAGTAAAAAGCTAACCAACACAGATGCATTTGAAACCGATGCACGCTTTTCGCCAAAAGGAAACTATGTATCGTTTATACGCGAACAAAACCTATACGCATTAGCACTTAATTCAGGTAAAGAAATTCAATTAAGCCAAGACGGTGGCGGCGTTATTAAAAATGGCATGGCCGAATTTGTAGCACAAGAAGAAATGAGCCGCATGACTGGCTACTGGTGGTCGGGCGATGAAACTAAAATTGCTTATACACGTGTTGATGAGTCACCTGTTAAAGAAGCTATTCGCAACGAAATATACGCTGACGAAGTAAAGCTCTTTAATCAACGTTATCCATTTACCGGTACCGACAACGTTAAAATTCAACTCGGTGTGGTTAAATTAAACAATCAACATGTTGATTGGATTGATTTAGGTAAAGACGAAGATATTTACATTGCTCGCGCTAAATGGTTAAAAGACAGCAAAACACTTTCTTACCAATGGCAAAATCGTTCGCAACAAACACTCGAACTTCGCTTTTATGACTCTGAGTCTAAAAAGCAAAAAGTAGCCCTAACAGAAAACAGCGATACATGGATCAATCTGCATTTTGATCTCGTTTTTTTAAAAGACAAAAAACACTTTGTGTGGGCTTCTGAGCGTGATGGGTTTAAGCACCTTTATCTTTACCGCACAAATGGACAGTTAGTTCGTCAAATTACATCGGGTGACTGGGCTGTTGATAGCCTAAAAGGCATTGATGAGAAAAAAGGCATTGTGTACTTTGCTGGCAGAAAAGACACACCACTTGAAAGCCACTTATACAGCGCACCTTTATTTAAAAAAGGTGACTCTAAACGAATTACTGAAGAAGGCCAGTACCACAACGTAGTGCTAGCAAAAGATAATAAAACCTTTATCGACACAAGTTCTTCTGTTAATAAGCCTAAGTCGGCAGCACTGCGTAAAGTTAACGGCGAATTTATTACTTGGCTTGAAGAAAACAAGCTAGATAACAGCCACCCACTTACACCTTATTTGAGCAATTTAGCAACACCTGAGTATGGCACGTTAAAAGCCGACGATGGACAAATAATGCATTACCGCTTATTCAAACCAACTAATATGAGTGCAGGTAAAAAACATCCAGTCATTGTTAACGTATACGGCGGCCCGCATGCTCAACGCGTTACAAACAGCTGGCGCAGTAAAAACTTATACTTTCAATATATGGCGCAGCAAGGTTATGTAATTTTTCAACTTGATAACCGTGGTTCGTACAACCGTGGTAAAAAGTTTGAAGACGCTATATACAAAAACCTAGGTGACGTTGAAGTACGCGACCAAATTAAAGGCGTTGAATTTTTACGTACACTTGACTACGTAGATGCTAAACGCATTGGTATTTACGGCCATAGCTACGGTGGCTATATGGCGCTTATGACCATGTTTAAAGCTGGTGACTACTTTAATGCCGGTGTATCAGGTGCTCCGGTAACTGATTGGGCATTATACGACACTCATTACACAGAGCGTTATTTAGGTCACCCTGATACAAATGCAAAAGGTTATGAAGCTAGCGCAGTATTTCCATATACCGATGGTCTTAAGGGACCACTAATGATTTATCACGGTATGGCAGACGACAATGTATTGTTTACTCATGCAACTAAACTATTTAAACAACTACAAGACAGTGAAAAACAGTTTGAAATGATGACCTACCCAGGTTCAAAACATAGCTTGCGCGGTAAGCAAGTTCAAACTCATTTACACCAAACTATTACAAATTTCTTTAACCGTCATTTTGATGTTAAATAACAAACAGTAACTAACTTATTAAGGCTGATTTTTTAATCAGCCTTTTTTATTTAAAAAGAGTCTTAAACTCAGCCTTAGTTAAATGCCTCAAATACAGCTTTAAATTTAACCTCGAAATATAAACTAGCCCTAGATTAAACGCATATTTTTACTAAACTTATTTGGTGCACTTTTTTGTGCAAATAATTAAAGGATACGCACATGCTTAATCTTCGACGTTTTAGTATTTTTCAGCGTTTTGCTATGTTGGTTGGCATTGTTATTTTTGGCTTGATTGTATTGAGTGTTTCTAGCTTAAACAACCAATATAAAGCCCTTAAATACGAACAATACCTAAAAACACAAAATGTAGTGGAAACTGCTTATAGTATTATTGAACACTTTCACACACTTGAACAAAACAACACACTCACACAGCAGCAGGCACAAACGCAAGCAATGAATGCAATTCGTGCTTTACGCTATGACAAAACTAATTATTTTTGGATAAACAACTACCAACCAGAAATGGTAATGCACCCAATAAAACCCGCCCTTGAAGGTAAAGATTTAACTAACAATAAAGATCCAGACGGTAAAGCGTTGTTTGTTGAAATGGTTAATATTACTAAAAAAGATGGCGAAGGCTTTATTCCTTACAAGTGGCCAAAACCCGGTGAAGAACAACCCGTTGATAAAGTTGCCTTTGTAAAAGGGTTTAACCAATGGCAGTGGATAATTGGCTCAGGTGTATATTTAGATACCATAGATGCTGCTTTTTCGTCTCAACGTAACCTTATTATTTTAAACGCCGTAGTGATGATCATAGCTGTTATTGTGTTTAGTTACTTTATAGGACGCAGTGTATTACTACCAACACGACTTGCCGCCAACATGATGAAAGATATTTCGCAGGGTGAAGGCGACTTAACCCGCACTTTAAATGAAGAAGGTAACGATGAAATTTCGAAGCTATCGCATTCATTTAATTTATTTGTTTCAAAAATGCGTGAATCGTTGGTACATGTATCACAAAGCGCAAACGATGTTAACGAACACGCCCATACCGTTGATGACTCAACAAAAACTAGCCAATCATTCATAGAGCTACAAAACGACAGCTCGACACAAGTTGCAGCGGCAATGGAGCAAATGACCCATCAAATACATGATGTGAGCAGCAACGCAGAAGCCGCAGAGCAAGCCGCTAATGATGCGGCACATAACGCATCAACGGGTAAACACGTAGTCGCAGAAACAATAACCGCCATAGAAACACTCTCGGCAAACATCGAGACAGTAAGTCGTGTAACAGAAGACTTAGCAAATGAAAGTCAGAACATAGGCTCTGTACTGGATGTAATTAGAAGTATTTCTGAACAAACAAACCTACTCGCGCTTAATGCTGCGATTGAAGCCGCACGTGCTGGTGAGCATGGTCGGGGTTTTGCAGTCGTTGCCGATGAAGTACGTACGCTTGCCAGTAGAACAGGACAAAGCACTGACGAAATTCAATCAATGATCAGTAAACTACAAGAAGGTACCCGGGCGGCTGTAGACGCAGTTAAAGCCAGCCAAACGCTTTCGGTCTCAACCGTTGAACAGGCATCCTCTGCTAATAACTCACTCAATGAGATTGAGCGACTCGTATCTGTTATCACTGAAATGAACAGCCAAATTGCACGTGCAACAGAGCAGCAAACTCAAGCTGCAGATGAGGTGAACCTGCGCATAAACGATTTATCTCAATCAACTGAGCAATCGTTAGATAATACCAAGCAACTCAATAGCGCCAGTGATAAGCTCAAACAAAGTAGTACGGAGCTTTCATCTATTGTTAATCGATTCAAATTAAATTGAGTATAAAAAAAGCCCTGTTAAACAGGGCTTTTTTCATTTAAGTAGTTAACTTTATAAGCAGTAACAGGCAAATAAACTAGCAACAGATGCTGCTGTTGGTTTGCCATGTTGCCAATCACCACCTTCAACACCACTACCGGCAATATCCATATGCACGTATGGCAACGGCTGTGTAGAGTCTGTTCCGTGCTTGTCTAACCCGCCAACAACAGCTAAAAACGCCATCGGGAATTGGTGACCACGTGCCGTTACCGCAGAAGCTGCGTTATTACTTGAAAGCACATCATCCGCCAGCGTACGTGGCTTTATAAAGTCGTAATCTTCACGGCGCGATCGCGATACTTCTGCACCATCAGCCCATAAATCGCCACAATCAGCAATTTGGCGCGAAACTTTAGCAAGCCTTGCTGGGCCATTTTCTACATAGGCACCATAAGGACCCATTGCTCGTGCGGCATGACCTGTAAGCGTTGCAACGGTAAATAATGTAGGGTTAACCTCTGTTTTAGCTAAATCTTTCATTTCGCTTAGTAGATCACCCATTGCCAAGCGCCCTTCAGCATCCGTGTTACCAATACGTACGCGTACACCTTCGCGGCTTGTAATTATCTCATCAGGTACAAAACAGTCAGACCCAATTGAATTACGCACAACCGCTAGGTAAGCAATAACCTTCACACCTTCTGGTTGGTAGTCAGCCACGGCTTTCATAAACCCTGCAACCGAGGCAGCACCACCTTTGTCACGGCTCATACCCGCCATATAACCACCCACTTTTAGATCTGCACCGCCGGTATCGTAAACTAAGCCTTTACCAACAAACATAAGAGTGCGGATAACTTCGCCCTCAGGCACATACTCAAGCTTAACAACTCGTGGATGATGACGCTCAACCGCATAAGATGCACGCGCAACCGTACTTAACATGGGGTAATGTTTATCAATAGCCGTAATATCGTCTATTACATCAACGGCTATATTTGTGCCTTTAAATAAATCAACACAATAATCAGCAAAGCGAGGTGGCGCCATGCGCTCAGGCTCGGTACCACATAAATCACGAGCAGCATACTGGCCAGCCGCAATAGCATTAACAGCTTTAACTGTTTGTGAACTGACATTAATTAACCCAATAGTGGCTATCGGCTCAATCTCTTCGCCGTGGTACTCACGCGCTTCTAAAGGCTGCCAAAGTGCTTGGCACATACCTAAAAATGAAACTTCTAATGCATGCTGATAACGGCTATCGCCTGACAAACTTGGTAAAAACAAGGCTGGATTAACACTACCTGATAACTTGGCTTCATTGATTGCCAGTTTAGCGGCATCAAAGTAACGACGAACATCGTCGTAATCTCTATTTAGCGGCCCCGTTGGCGCTAAAATTACACGCTTATTTTCAATAACAAGTAAGGTTACCTGCTTGCCAATGCGCGCATCAATTTTTGACTGAGCTAAAACGGCATCGCGAAGAGAATTATTAGGTAATTTAGAAAAGTCATCACTTATGATGATCAGTGCGTCATGTGATGCACATTCAAGACTAGCGCTTGTTAATTGAGCTAACACAGCTTTAGGGTATGCCATAAATACAGATCCTGTTAAAAACATAGACCTTTATTATCGTCGATTTGTATATTGAAGACCAGTAAGATGCGATAAGCGTTTAATTTATCTAAAACGCTTTGTAAAAGCGTCACGCATCAATCCAAAATACTCAATTGTAAATTCTGCTCAGGCTGGCTTTTAATACCAACGCCAATACCTAATAACCTAACAGGTTGCTGCAAACCACGTTGATACGCTTTAGTGAGTAACTGAACAAAAATTTCGGTATTTAATTGATGATAAGCCTGATCGGCTGAGGTCACCACAAAATTAGCAAACTTCACTTTCACACTTAATTTATTTATACGACTTTGTAATTGCTGCTTATCAAGTCTACGAGTTAATTCATCTATTAAGCTAGGGATCTGATCCAAGCATTCTTGCAGACTGGTTTTATTGTATTCGTAGGTATGCTCAACACTTAAAGACTTACGTATTCGCTCGGTTGAAACGCTACCAATGTATTCTCCCGCACATTTTTGATAAAGCGACACACCAAAATTACCAACGTGTTGCTGCATCCAGTTCACCCCTTTTTCACGCACATCTTTCCCTGTATAAAGCCCTTTAAGATTTAATCTCTCTAATGTCACTTTACCCACACCGGGAATTTTTCCTAGCGGCAGCTGTTCTAAAAATGGGTCAACCTCATCAGGCAGTACAACAAATTGGCCATTTGGCTTATTTTCGTCACTGGCTATTTTGGCAATAAATTTAACTGGGGCCACACCTGCAGAAGCGGTTAGCCCTGTTGCGTTGTATATATCAGCTCTTATTTGCTGAGCAATGAGTGTAGCACTGCCTTTACACGCTTTGCTGTCAGTAACATCAAGGTAGGCTTCGTCAAGAGAAAGTGGTTCTACAAGGTGGGTGTAACGACTAAACACTTCGCGTATTTGGCTCGATATTTCTTTATAAACAGCCATACGCCCGGGCACAATAACCAAATCGGGACATAGTTGCTTAGCATGGTAATTAGACATCGCAGAGCGCACGCCGAACTCTCTGGCTATATAGTTAGCGGTAGATAACACGCCACGCCGACTGTTGCCGCCAATAGCAAGCGGTACATTTGCGAGCTTTGGGTTGTCTCGCATTTCTACCGCCGCATAAAAGCAGTCCATATCTATGTGTATAAACTTTTTCATCACCACAATAAAGACTGTTTATTTATACAGTCATTATTATGTAATCCCTATTTATAATCAAGCTCAGTGGCAATTAAAAAAGACGTTTAGTGCTTTCTTGCTCTTTCATACTTCGTAGCCAAAGCAAAACCTCAAAAAAGAACCCCGCCAAAATAAGAATAATAGCACCAGAGGCGTTACCCATTGCATAACAGGTAAACGACGCTATAAAAACTAAACTAGCTAATAACCAATTAATTATATTTTGCATGTGTGTGCTCCTGTGTGTGTTTTTTAACTGTATACCAAAATCAATTGGTTACAAAGTTTTTAAAACCACCTAATTATAAATTCCCTTGAGCTCACTAGTTCATATTGATAATCTAAGTGCTTTAAAGTTAAGAGCTATAAGTACATGCAAAGGTTCAAAGATAATCACCCTATTCATACCGACATCACTGTAGCATGGGCCGACATGGATGCCCTTCAGCACGTTAACAACGTGGTATACCTGCGTTATTTTGAAATAGCCCGAATAGACTTTTTAAATAAACTAAACTTATTCGACACCATTAAACCCGGTGGAGTTGGCCCTGTTATAAGTGAAAATACTATTCGCTATAAGCGCCCCGTTACCTTTCCCGACACTCTAACTGTTGGGGTCACTATTTCAGATATTAAAACCGACCGGTTTGTAATGAATTACAGTGTATTTAGTCACGCACAAAGTGCGATAACCACCACGGGCACATCAAAAGTAGTGATGTTTGATTTTAAAACGGGTGCAAAAGCCCCCATTACAGAACCACTTTTATCAGCCTTACTAAAATACGCACAAGACGAGTCATAAGGAATTTCTATGCAATACAGCCCACTTGGTAGCAGCGGGGTTAACGTTTCAAGAGTCTGTCTAGGCAGTATGACTTGGGGCGTTCAAAACACTCAACGCGACGCAGACGATCAAATAGCTTATGCATTAGAGCGTGGCGTAAATTTTATTGATACAGCTGAAATGTATGCCGTACCTCCCTCGCCTGAAACCTACGGTAAAACAGAGCAAATTATTGGCGACTGGCTTTCTCGTAATCAGCAAAAACGAAGCGACATAGTACTGGCAACAAAAGTAGCGGGTAATGGCCTATCGTGGGTACGAGAGGGTGGCGATATAACCCGCCAAGCAGTTATAGAGGCGGTTGATAATTCCCTTAAGCGCTTGCAAACCGATTATATTGATTTGTACCAATTACATTGGCCTAATCGTTCAACACCGCATTTTGCAAGACAGTGGCCAGGAATACTTAAATTTAGTGATGTAGATACACAAGCTCACCAAGCTGGCATGCTTGATATTTTAGAAGGCCTTAACGACTGTGTTAAAGCGGGCAAAATTAAACATTGCGGACTGTCTGATGATACGCCTTGGGGGATTAGCCAGTTTGTAAGTTTGGCAAAAGAGCACAACTTGCCACGCATGGTGTCTATTCAAAATGAATTTAGCTTAGCTCATGCTAAAGATTGGCCTTATTTGATTGAGCAATGTGTACATGAAGATATTGCTTACCTGCCTTGGTCGCCTTTAGCAGCCGGTTTACTAACAGGTAAATACCTAGAGGGTGCTCGTCCAAAAGGCTCGCGGTGGAGCTTCGCACAACGTAATGGTATTTTTAGAGATACCCCTAATGCCCAACAAGCAACCAAGCTATATGCAGAGCTTGCACATGCAAACAATATGACGCCAGCACAACTTGCTCTTGCATGGTGTAATCAGGTAGATGGAGTAACGTCTTCTATAATTGGCGCCACAACCATGGCACAGTTAAAAGAAGACATAGACGCGTTTAATATCACTTTAAACGACGAAACCTTAACAAGCATAGCGACTATTTTCAAAAACTATCCTATGCCTTACTAGCTTTAGTTTTTTAAAGGTATAAAAGCAGGTAAATCACTACCTGCTTTTTTTAACTAATAAAAAAATGATTGTTTATTATTGTTAATTACTATCTATACTAAAAGTATTACTTTTTAAAGAAAGTTTATGCAATGGTAAAACGCGTATTAATAATTAGTTTGTTATTTTCATCGTTCACGGCACTCGGTAATACTAAGCAAGCTGAGCCCATTAAAGAAATAATTTGGCTACAAAGTTACACACCTCCTTTTCACATAACTAAAAGCGATAAAGCGCCACAAGGTGGGCTTTGTGACAACTTAACAGAGCAACTAATTAACACAATTACTGATGTAAAGCATACACGGCTTGTTGTGCCACAGCAGCGTATAAATAAATATTTAAATGAAGGTAAAAATGTATGCTTTCCATGTGTTATTTATAAAAAACAAAATAATCACATACTCAAACTATCAAACCCAACCACTGTCTACCCGCCATTCTCCGTATTAACAACCACAGAATTAGCCCCCAAATTAACAAAAAAACACGGCTTACCAATTAATTTAATTAATTTATTAGCCGATCAAAACTACATTTACGGCCAAGCCGCGGCACGCAAATTTTCAAATAGAATAAACACAATTATTAGCAATACAAAACTTAATAATAGCTCGTCATTTAGCTGGAGTAGCGAAAATGAAAGCCAAGCCGTGATTGCGCGCTTAAGCCGTGGCTTTTTAGACTACTCTATTGATTACCCATTTATGGCTGACTACTTTAATAAACAAGGAAGGTTTAATAACATAACCAGTATCCCTTTGGCTGAAAAAGAGACTGGCTTTATACGAGGTGCCGTGGGCTGTGCTGTAAAAGCAAAAAATAACTTTGCATCTCAAGCCATCAAAAAAATTAATAATGCATTAAAAGCAACCATTTTACAGTCACCTGAGTACATAAAAAGTCAGCATACTTTTTTAAACTCTAATTTTGCTGACTTTAACAAACACTATCAACAGCAGGTTATTAACTTTAAATTACCTGCCACTGATGCTCAATCAAACACTGTTCATTAGCGTACAGAGCAACAGAAAAAGTACTGTTTTCAGCCACTTCACCAACACCTGAAGGCGTACCAGTCATGACTACGTCACCATCGTCTAAGCTCATAAACTCGCTGATTTCTTGTAAAATAGCCTCTGGTTTATTTAGCATAAAGTGAGTATCACCTTGCTGAATAACTGCGCCGTTAATTTTTAATTCAAATTTAAAGTCGTGTGCGCTGCCACTTAATGCAACAAACTCACTAAAAACAACAGAGCCATCAAACGCCTTTGCGCGCTCCCATGGTAATCCTTTATTTTTTAGTTTACTTTGTACGGTGCGTTTTGTTAAATCAAGCCCAAGACCAACACCTACAAATTTTCTTTTTTTTACTACAAAGCATAACTCTGTCTCGTAGTGCAAAACATCGCCATTATGCTGAGCTCTTAGCGTGTGTGTAATTGCGCTGTTAGGTTTATTAAATAACACCATTTCATCGGGAGTTTCGTTATTTAACTCTGCAATGTGGGCTGTATAATTCCTGCCAACGCAGACGACTTTTGAAGGCGTTAATCTTTCAGAGTCTAGTGTTATAAACTGCATATAATTTAAACCTCACGCTTTAACTTATAAGTGTTTCTAATAAGCCTAAATTAATAGGTTTTAATAAAACACGATCAATATTTAAATCTTTTATCTCTTTTGGATCTGGTTCCGCACCACTTACAATAACTAATCGCAGCTCAGGGTATCGTTCATTAACCTGCTCACCTAAGTCAATTCCGCTACCATCTGGTAAATGCATATCTAACAATACTTTATCAAATTGCTGATCGTGGTTAAGTATTTGCAAACACTGCGCACAGCTTGACGCTATAACCGTCTCTACTCCTAAGCTTTCTAAAAGCAACTGGGTTATTTGTGCAGCATCGTCATCATCTTCTACCAATAAAAAGCGCTGCCTTTTTTCACTTAGCGCTTTGACTTGAATATCTTTTGCCTGAGGCGCATTTTCAGGCGAAACTAAGTAATCCTGAAGGCATTGATATAGTGCACTGCTGTCAACTGGCTTTGGTATTACGTCATTAAAACCAAGTGCTGCAAGTTCTTCATGTATCCCTTTCATTGTGGCAGCTGTAAGCGCAATTATTGGCCCTTTGTAGCCCATTTTTCTAAGCTCAATGGTTGCTTCTTTACCACCCATTATTGGCATATGAATATCAATAAAAATAATATCGTATGGCGCTTTATAGGCGTCGGCTATACGCACTTTTTCAAGTGCTTGCTGACCATGCTCTGCGTAGTCTACTCGCGCACCGCAGCTACTGATCATATGCCCTACCAGCATTCGTAAATCACGCAAATCATCAACAACCAGTACTCGCCCGTGTACTTTACTGGGTGTTAATTTACTTTGTAACTGTGGGGCACTGCTAAAGTTGAGCACTTGTCGCTCAACACCACTTATGTCACCTGGGTATACCGAAATAGTAAAGGTAGACCCTTTGCCTATTTCTGAATGCAAACTTATATTGCCCTGCATACGAGACAATAGCTCGGCACATATTGCCAAGCCCAAACCTGCTCCGCCAACTGAACGCGACTCTACATCGGCTATTTGTTCAAATGGTTTAAAAATAAGCTGTTGTTTTTCAGGGGCAATACCCATTCCTGAATCTTTAATGCTAAAAAAGAGCATCTCTGTGCCGTCAACATGCTGCGTCCAAGCCTTAACAACTATCTCGCCTTTATCTGTAAACTTAACGGCGTTATTAATTAAATTTATTAGTATTTGACGAACACGCGTCGCATCAAGGCGGGCAACTAGCGGGAGCGCTTGGTCTGATTCAAACTTAAGTGCTAATCCTTTATCAAGCACCGATACACGCATTAGCGTGTATACATCTGCAAGCATGCTATCGAGGTTTACTTCACTGGGTGTGAGCTCTAGTTTATCTGCGGCTATTTTTGATAAGTCTAATACGTCATTAAGCAGGCTAAGTAAGTGTTTACCATTTCTGTAAATAACCCCTAGCTCGTTTTCGGCTTGTTGACTAAAGTCGCTTTGCATTAACAATTCTGTGTAACCTAAAATTGATGAAAGCGGTGTACGTAACTCGTGGCTTAAATGTGCTAAAAAACGGTCTTTTGAGCGGTTTTCAGCTTCCGCTTTTAAGCGCTCTACGCGCTCCCCCTCTACATCTTTTCGGGCAAGGGCGTAACGAATTGCACGGGCAAAACGGCTTGAGCTCATTTCTCCTTTAATCAAGTAATCAACAGCTCCAGCGTCAAGTGCCGCAGAATCTAGTTCATCATCCGATTGCCCAGTAAGCATAATAATAGGCCCGCTAAAGCCATTAGCTATCGCTTCTTTTAAAACATCGAGCCCATTAGATGCCCCAAGGCGGTAATCAAGCAAACAAATGTCGTGTTCGTTTTTACTTAGCGTTTCTATTGCTTGCTCTGGAGAGCTTACCCATTGAACGTTAAACGTATGTGAGTCTAATTGCTCCAAATAGTCGCAGGTGAGTATGTAATCATCTTCATCGTCTTCTACAAGTAGCAACTGAGTCACTTTATCTAACATACAATCTCCATTAATCGTTAAACGTACTTGGCAACTCTACAAACTCAACCCAATATTTCCCAAGGGTTTTCATCAAATCAACTAAGCCATCAAAAGTAACAGGCTTAGTAATGTAAGAAGCTGCACCTAAGTTATACCCTTTAACCATATCTTCTTCTTGTTTCGATGTGGTTAAAATAACAACTGGAATCCCTTTTAAATTTGGGTTTGCTTTAATCGCCTCTAACGCCTCGCGGCCATCCATTCTTGGCATGTTCAAATCAAGTAAAATTAGCCCAGGACGCGGCGATACTTCTTTATCAGCAAACTTTCCTTTGCGCTCCAAATACTCAAGTAACTCAACACCATCTTCTACAAAGTGCAGCTCGTTAAGTACTCGGCTTTCAGCAAGTGCATCTTGCGTTAATAAACGATCATCTTCGTCGTCGTCAGCCATTAAAATAGTAATTGGTTTAACTTTTGTGTAGGGCATTTAAGCCTCTCCTTGCAAAGTGAAAAGCGCAGCTTCCACTGGTAGTTTTATAATGAAGGTTGCACCTTCACCGTCTTTACTTTGAGCTGTAATAGTACCGCCATGGCGCTCTACAATCCGTCTGCACACAGAAAGACCAATACCTGTCCCTTTATATTGTGAGCGACCATGCAAACGCTGAAACGGTACAAATATTTTATCAGCATAGTCTTGAGAGAACCCTATGCCATTATCCTTTATGGTAATTACTTGAAAGCTTAATTCCGCATTGTGATCTTCATTAAAAATAGCCTCATGTTCGTGACTAATTTTTATATGCGGACTCACATCTGGGCGTCTAAACTTAACCGCATTCGAGAGTAAGTTTAAAAAAAGTTGCTGCATTTGGCTTTTATCTGCTTGAATAACAGGCAACTCTGCCACTTCAATTTGTGCATCTGACTCTTTTATTGCAATCTCTAAGTCGCTAAGAATATCGTCAACTACTTCATTTAAGTTAGTATCATCAAAGTCTTTACCACGCGTAGTAACACGCGAAAACTCTAACAAGTCGTTAATTAAGTTCGACATTCGCTGTGCGGCGTTTTTCATACGGCCAATATAATCTAAGCCTTTTTCGCCTAAATCATCTTTGAACATGGTTTCTAACCGGTCACTAAATGCTTGAATTTTACGCAGAGGTTCCTGCAAATCATGGCTTGCCACAAAAGCAAACTCTTCCAACTCCCGGTTACTTCTGCTTAACTCGTCTGAATACAAGGTTAGCTCTTGCGTGCGTTCAGATACTTTACTAGCCAATGTTTCGTTTTGTTTCTCAAGATCAAACCGATATTGAGCGGCATTTCTGAGGTTTAAGCGTGTCATTACAAACATGCCTATAATCAGTATTGCACTAGTAATAGCGGTAATCGCAAACGTAATTTTGGCCTCGTTTTTGATTTGAGCAAGCTTTGAAAAATGGCTCACTTTAAACAGTAATTCACGGTCTTGAATATCATTTACGCGTTCACGAATTTGCTTGTAAAGCTCTCTGCCGTTGTGGGTATTTAAAATAGCTAAAGCACGGCGCTCTTTATCATCAAGCGCTAAGTTAACTGTTTTTTTAAGCTCTTTAATTTTGCTTTCTGCCAGAACAAGTAGCTGTGCTATCCGCTCTGATTGGCCATCAATTTCCGAATGCAGTGATTTAACATGATCTATTTGTGCTTCTAACTGGCCAATTGCATCGAAGTAAGGTGTAAGGTAATCATCTTCTTCCGTTAATAAATAGCCACGCTGCCCAGACTCAGCCTGTACAATAGATAAATGCAATTGCTCTATTGCCGAACTTAGCATGCTAGTGTTGTCTAAGCTTTTTTGTGTTTGGGTTAACCCTTGAATTGTATTTAATGCCAAAAATGCATTGCCCACAATAATAGATAACACCACAACTATAAAAGCCGCCCACGTAACATTCGCTTTACCTTGTTGTTTTTGCATGCTTATTTACTTTCCTGTTTGCGCATAAAACACGCTTTCATCATTGTGAATCAACAATTTTTTGTAAGCTTTCACTGCATTGTTGGCAATTGCTAATAATTTTATTTAGTGCCTCGAGTGCCTTTTCTTTTGGCATATCGTTTTCAAGTACTAACTTAATTAGCTCAGCATTCATTGAAATACGATTTAAAGGGGCTCTTGCATCATGAACTAATTTATTAAGCGGCTCCGATTGATTGTTCTGTGTCATGTTACCTCTCAACTTATTTATACTCGCCAATACCACCGTAAGCATTAAGGCGGTTATAAAGTGTTTTAGTGCTTATACCTAGCATTTGTGCGGCAAGTGTTTTATTCCCTTGTACCTTGTCGAGCGTTGCATGAATGAGCTCTTTTTCAACTTCTTCTATGGTTTGCCCAGCCGACACTGCGTTATCAGCACTTTGATTATTGACACGTGAAAATGGCGACTCTAGATTATCAGGCAGTGTCACTTCGCCTGATTTAGGGTCACTCATGATAAAGGCACGGTGAATAGCATGGCGAATTTCACGCACATTGCCCGGCCACTCATAACTTTGCAGCTCTTTAAGCTGTGCAGCAGTCCAACTAAATGCGGTGCCATTCTCATCGTTTAGCTGATCTAAAAATGCTTTTGCTAACAATGGAATATCGTCTTTTCGATCTCTTAAAGGCGGAATATCAATAGGAAACACTGCGAGTCTAAAGTAAATATCTTCACGAATAACGTTGTTTTGAGCCAAGTCTTCTAACGTTCGGTTAGTTGCAGAGATTACTCGACAATTGGTTGGAATTTCTTTATTGCCCCCTACACGCGTTACTTTTTTAGTCTCAAGAACACGCAATAAATTAGGCTGCATATCAATTGGCATTTCGGTTACTTCATCTAGAAACAAAGTACCGTCGTTTGATTGCTCAAACACCCCTTCTTTGCGCGCAATTGCACCTGTAAATGCGCCTTTTTCATGGCCAAATAATTCACTGCCAATCAGCTCTTTCGAAAGTGCACCACAGTTACTAGCCACTAATGGGCCTTCGCACTGGCTTGCATTGTGTATTGCCTGAGCCACAACTTCTTTACCTGCGCCACTTTCGCCCATTAACATGACATTGGCATTTGTTTTGGCTACTCGCTCAATCATATTGTACAGTTTGTGCATTGGCTCTGACTCACCAATTAAGCTGCCAAAATGACGCGTAATACCACTGGTTTTTGCCTTTTTAACGGCTACTTTTTTAGGGCCATTTAAAACAAGCTCTAAATCTTCGCGTTGAAGGGGTTTTAGAAGGTGCCCAATATTAGGCTCACACATATCAGCCAATATTCCCTTCACTGAAGGATGGCCCGATATGAGTGTAATTTTTGGAGACTGGCCAATTATTTTTAAGTGGTCAAGCAAATGAAGTCCGCTTCCATCAGGTAACATGAAATCAAGTAACACATGATCAAAGGTATTATTTTCAAACCATTGGTGTGCTTCTTTTAAACTGGTTGCGGTGCTTATATTGTGGCCGAGGAATTCGACTATGTGGCAAACAACGTCACTAAATTCAACGTCATCATCTACTAAAAGTATGTTTAACATGATAAATCCCTGTTCTTTTTTTTTATTCTACGCATCCTAAGAACTAATTTAAAGGTGCGTATTGAGCTAATCTTTTAAAATAACTTAAATGATTTATTGTCCTATTATATCAACCCTCTATTTACGTAAGCTGAAAGCATGACGATCACAATAAAAACAATTTTTATTTGCAAGTAACACTTATACAGCTGATATACTCGTATGTTAATAAAAGGAGATGAAATGCAGCAATTAAAAACCTTAATCCACTCTGGTATTAATATAAACCAAGGCACTCATTTCACACGTATTACCGCTCGTGCCATTGTAATAAAAAACAATAAAATATTACTTATGTACACAAATCGTTATGAAGATTATAGCCTACCTGGCGGTGGTGTAGATGAGGGCGAAAGCATTGAACAAGGCTTAATTCGTGAGTTGAGCGAAGAAACCGGCGCTAAAAATATTACTGTGGTTAAAGATTTTGGTCTCTACGAAGAGTATCGCCCTTGGTATAAAAAAGACTTTGATATTATTCATATTAAATCGTATTGCTACGTGTGTAATATTGCAGATGAATTTGGCAAAGCAAAATTAGAGCACTACGAGCAGCAAAATGGCATGACCGCAAAGTGGGTTGATATAAACGATGCAATTGCACATAACGAACGCACATTAGCCAATAGTGAAAAACAAGGCCTTTCTATTTTACGAGAAACCTACCTGCTCAAACAAATTGCACAAACGCTATTTTAAAGCCAAGTATAATTTATTAATCAGTTTGTAAATTTTGCACTGACTAGTACTTTTTACTTTATCTAATTTACAAAATTATAAATTAAAAAAGTAAAACAAGACTTTAAAAATAAAATAGCCAATAACAATCAACAAGTTAAATAAAGTTCATTTCTGCAATTATATTGGCCTTTGATTTGCACCTATCTGCTTACATAAATTGTAAGGAGATAGGAATGAGCAATACAGTTAAAACGATTAATCCGGCAACTGAGCAAACCATCGATACCTACACGCTACTTTCTCAACATGAGGCTGAGCAAGTAATCGAAAAATCTCACGAAACATATTTAAAGTGGCGTTTAACGTCATTTAGCGAACGCGCAAAACATTTAAATGCCCTCGCAACACTTTTTGAAGAACAAAAAGAAGCCATTGCTAAATTAATGACCGAAGAAATGGGTAAAGTTTACGAGCAAGGCTTTCAAGAAGTTGAACTATGTGCCGGAATTTGTCGTTATACAGCTGAAAACGGCCCACAAGTTTTAGCGGACGAAGAACGAGACATGGACGGTGGCCGCGCCATTATTAGTTACCAACCTACGGGCGTTTTATTAGGCATTCAACCTTGGAACTTCCCGCTTTATCAAGTTATTCGCTACAGCGTAGCTAACATTATGGCCGGTAACACGACCGTGCTTAAGCACGCAGGTAACGTTTTTGGCATGGCTGAAAAAATCGAAGCTCTATTTAAACAAGCCGGTTTCCCGGAGCATTGCTTTAGCAATTTACTTATTGATGGTAAAACAGCAAGCAGCCTAATTGCCCACAAAGCAATTAGCGGTGTAACCTTTACAGGCAGTGATGGTACGGGTAAAAAAGTAGCCGAAGAAGCCGGTAAACACGTTAAAAAAACAGTACTGGAGCTTGGCAGTAACGATGCTTACTTAGTACTGGATGATGCCGATTTAGAACTTGCCGTTAAAACCTGTGTAACAGGACGTATGATCAACAACGGTGAAACCTGTGTATCAGCAAAACGTTTTGTTGTAGTTGAGTCACTTTACGATGACTTTAAAGCACAAATTAAAGAACAATTTGAAGCGTTAAAAATGGGCGACCCCATGGCCGATGACACAGACCTTGGCCCAATGGCACGTGAAGATTTACGCGACGGTATTCATGACCAAGTCATGCAATCGGTTAAAGCAGGTGCAAATATTGTAACGGGTGGTGAAATTCCATCGCAAACGGGTTACTACTACCCGCCTACTATTCTCGATAACTTATCGCCGGGTATGCCCGCATACGACGACGAATTATTTGGCCCTGTCGCTTCACTTATTAAAGCAAAAGACAACGACGATGCTATGCGCATTGCCAACGACTCTCGCTATGGTTTAGGCGGGGGTATTTTTTCAAAGGATGAGAAAAAAGCCATCGAACTGGCTAAAAAGCACTTTGACACCGGTATGATCAACATTAACGGTTACGGCCTTGCACAGCCTAACCTACCGTTTGGTGGTGTTAAAGAAAGTGGCTACGGCCGAGAGCATGGTGGCTTTGGTATGCGCGAATTTGTGAATATTAAGAGCATTATGATTGCCAACGCATAATACAATGCAACATACCTGTTATTGAATAAAATAGCAGCAATAAATATGAAGCCTAAAAGCGAACTGCCGCTTTTAGGCTTTTTTATGCTTAACAAATAAAAGCTCGCTAAGCGCTAATAATCAAAAATAGTTTAGCAAACATACACTGTTACAAATTTAGGGTTTTAAGCCAGCTTAATGGCTGCTAACTTATTTACTACTTATTAAATATTTCATAAAAAGCTGAGTGCCTTAATAGAAAAAGTCTCAATTAAGTAGAGCAGCATAAAGGATTAAACATGAATAAAACGATAAAAAAATTAGTCGTTATTGCAGCGGTTGCATTATCAGCAGGCGCTTTAGCACAAACCTACAATGCATATAACCACAAAAAAATGGCTGCCATTGAATGCGGTGGTGAACAAAACATAAAAAGCGTTACAAGTAAAAAGTTTGAATGCATTGAGCAAGCTAGAAAAACACTATAAATGCGACAAAATCTAAGCTTAAAAATAAGATAAAAACCCGAGGGTTGGCCTAAAAGGCAACGATGAATTCACAATGCAAAGCAGCCTTTACCAAGGTGAGCGCTAGTTTAGGAATAATAAGAGGAAACTTTCCTTTTTTCTACATGCTTAATAACCTACATTAAGCATAATATTTATAGCTGGCAATAAGTTACATTATTTGCTAACAGTAAAAATTCATGAAATAAGGACCTTTTTACGCAAATATGGGGAAAGTGTCCTTTGATTAAATTGTTATACGTTTCAAAGGATTTGAGTTTATGCGAACTAAAGTATTTCGAATTATAGCTTTTTTGCTGGGTTCATCATTCATCTTGCATGGAGTATTTATAGCTATTGTAGGAGAACCGACTGGGAATTCTGGAGTTGTCACTGTAATTACTAGTGTAGGATTAGGCTCAATATTCATATTCTATGCAGTAACTGGTTATTCCAGTATTTATAAATACTTTAAAGACCGGACGGTTAAATAAGCGTATAACAAGGGTTTTCAAGGCGGACAAATTACAGTTGGTTTTTTGTTCGTGCCTCACTTATTTTAGCCAACTGCAATTTGCCGCTTAAAACGGCGTTATAAGCCATGATGATCGAATTAGTTTTAATCTCAGCATTAGTATCATTTGTTAATACCGATACATATGAAGTAGATTCATGTATTGGTGAAAAATTTGCGTTAATCGAAACTGTGAATCCTCAATGGCCAATTCATTCTGAACGGATTTTAGGTATCGGTTACGTAGATATCAAAATTACCGTTAATGGTGAAGGTGAGGTTTTTGAGCGTCAAATAACTCGTTCTCACCCGAGAAGAATTTTTGATAGGCAAGCGCTTAGAGCCTTAACTAAATGGAAATTCAATGCCTCAAAGCACGAAGAACGTTGCTTTGAAGTAACTTTTAAATTTGATTTCGACAATTTTGAGTAAATGGCTTATAACAAGCCGTTTAACGAAAACGCCAGCAAACAACGCTGGCACGGACTCGCAAAAAGCGCTCGCCCGTTAACGGAGCGTTAGTTGTATTGGAGATAACAATTGAATAAATGGAATAAAGGTAACAACATTAAAAGCCCCGTGGGTTTCGGAATTGCTATTGGTGTAGCCATAGGTTCAGGAATAGGAGTTGCAATGAATAACTTAGCCTTGGGCATGGGTGTTGGCATAGCTATCGGAGTTGCAATTGGCTTATCTATAAATAGCAAACAAGACGATGATGAGTCCGGCGAATAAAAATCATACTCAACAAATTTACATGCAAACAACTAACAAGCGCTTCCAGTCTGACGCCAAAACCTCCGCGTTTTGTGTTACTCGCTGCGCTCAAACATTAACACAAAAACACTCCGACTTTGGCGCAGCTGAAGCGGGCGTTAGATGCAAGGAGCATGAATGAAGCCTTTTATCAAATTTGAACAAGTATGGTGTGATGACGATATTACTGAGCTAAGAGTTACGGTTAATAACGGCTACTCTATTTTTTCAAATAAAGTTTATCTTGCAGCTACTGAGTTGGCAGAGCTACATGAAAGCCTATTAAGTTTTCGGACACACTATTATGGTGGCTTAAAAGATATTGACTTTGGCGCTTTCGGTTCTGAATATGCTAATGGTGCTTTTAGTGCTCGGCTTCATTTCCCTAAGCCTGGAAACCTTCATATTTCAACAATGCAACAATCTGAGTTTTTCGACTTTAAAGGCAAAGAGGTAGCAAGCGAGGCTAAAATGTATCTAATTACTGAGCCAACGCTACTGGATAACTTTATCAACGAGTTAAAAAGTTTAAGTACAATGTCGTGTAAAGAAGCAGAGTTAGTTTGCACCTAACAGGGTAAAAAACAGTTGGTTTTGCTCCTGCGTCGCTAATTTTATCCAACTGATTTTTGTCCGTTATTAGGGCGCTATGTTTAGAAGGAGGTTTTATGGAAGCACCATGGAACGGTGAAAAAGTTAGTTTGTTTATTAGAATTTTGGCAATAATATTTATCATTTGTGGGCTTATTGCTTTTTGTAGCTTGTTATTTGCACTTTTTGAACGCGGTAATGTCAATTTTGATAACCTAGGTTTTAGGGATGTATTCGGTATGTTATCAGCTCCTTATTGCTTTCTATTATTTTTAAAAGTTGCGGTAACAGGTCATGCACCAAAATCATGGATTCCATGGAAGTAGTGTAAACATAACAAGGAATTTCAAGGAGGTTTGCTCCTCACCCGTTTTAGTGGACACCTCCTCATCACTTTGAGGAGGCTAACATGCCTAGATATACCCAACCCAGAAAGACATGGTTTTACCCCGTTAATTTCAAAATCAAAGCAGTCGAACTAAGCTTACGAGACGATGTCATGTCAAAGGACGTTGCCGAGGCGCTAGATATTCATACGTTAATGCTTAGTCGTTGGCGCTTCGCTTATCCGACCTACACAACCTAATAACAATTACTATTTTTCAAATCTGGGGACTTTTCGCTTATCGGCTTTGCTCATGGTAAGTTCTGCTACTTCTTCTTGCTTTAACTCGTCGGGTTTGTCCTCTAATGACTGCTGACTGGCATTTTCATAAGAAAGCTCGGTAAGCAGCGCAAAGTGGTCTGAGCCATATTTAGCTAAGCGCTCAATACGCTTAACCTTAAAACCCTGGCTATGAAATAGGTGGTCGAGCGGCCAGCGCATAAAAAAGTAACCAGCGTGGAATGTGTTATAAAAGCCGCGACCTTTACGGGGATCTAAAAAGCCACTTATTTGCATAAATAAACGCGTACTGCGCGACCATGCTACATCGTTTAAATCACCCGCTACGATTGTTGGACGAGTTGGTTTTTTAACTGCTTTGGCAACCATTATTAGTTCTGAGTCGCGTGGGCGCGATGAATCTTCTTCAGTTGGGCTTGGTGGTGCTGGGTGAATAAAGTGCCCTTGCATTTCAAGGCCTTCGTCGTTTTCAAATAAAATATGAATTGAAGGAATATCATCTTCAATGAGCTCACATATTTGCGCATCGAGTAATTTAAATTTGCTGTATAAATGCATGCCATAGCGATTGTCTTTAGGGCATTCAATATAATGAGGGTAATCTTTTTTAAGGACCGATAGCTTTTCTTCCCACCAGCTATCGCTTTCAAGTGTAATGAGTAAGTCAGGTTTATGCTGATTCACCAACGCTATTAGTTGCTCACTATTGTGGTTTGACATAAGCACATTAGCCGACATAATTCTTATACTGTGCTCGCTGTTTTTGCTCGCGCTTTGTACTTCTTTTTTTGCAAGCCAAGTATAAGGAAAGATCCACTTACCTTGTAAAACCATAATAATTACAGATGCGAGCGTAATATAAATATAGTGCGTATCACTATTTAGCCATAACAAAAATAGTGAGCTAGCAAATATAAAACCAGCAATATATAACACTTGTAAGCGAACAAAATCGCAACTTCTAACCAAGTAGTGCTGGCTGTATGACATGGGTAGTAAAGTTACCAGTAAAAAAAAGCCAGTAGTTACAGCCAACAATGTAAGCATTACTTAAATCCCTTTAAATTAATTTAGCGACTCAAAATTGATAAGATTTCTCGTGTATCGTGTACTAAGTGGATAATTTTACGGTCGATTTCGATACTTACAGTACCATTATTTCTCGAACGTTCAACAACCCTACCACGTTTGTATATATCAACCTCTAAAATATCACCAGTATGGTAACGCTTATTTTTACCTGGCGGAGTCCACCCTGCACGAAGTAACTGCTTCTTCTCTTTTTTAGAAAGAGAGTTATGATCATGATGCTGGTGTTTTTTATGGCCAACCTTTTTACCTTGGTGCTGGCCATGGTTGTCTTTGTTTGGGTTAGCCTGTGCCCCAACAGATGACAGCGCAAGTGTGATGAGTGCGATATAAATAGCTGCTTTCATAAGTATCTCCAGTGCTAATAGTCACCTAAGACTAACAAGCTAGGATGAACATCAAATGAAATAGCGCTTAAATTTACGGTGTTAACGGTGTTTGTACTGAGTTTTACAATGACTGCGCATAATAGCGGGATCGCGTAACTTTAAGTGCTTAGTTTTACGCCCTGCGTGGCGCTTACGCCACACTTTAAAACTCCCTTTAGAGATGTGCTCTCGCATAAAAACGACGAGCTGAGGGTATTTTAATCCGTATAGTTGTTCAATGGCTTCGAATGGCGTTCTATCTTCCCACGCCATTTCAATAATGCGTGATTGCTGCTCTGCGTTAAACATGGTGTGTTCCAAAAATTAAATTTATACGCGACTTAAAAACACGTAGATCATCAATTTCATCACTCACTTTAAAATTAAAAAATAGCTTATATACTTAAAAGAAAATGGATTTGATAGTCATGCGTTTTATTTTATTAATCTTCGCTTTAGTGGCGTCATCGTTAGCAGTTGCCGAGTCAGGTAAAACATTACGCTGCGTTACAACTCACTACCCGCCTTATACTATTTTTGATGAGCAAAAAAACATTTTTACCGGTTCAGACATTGAACTGATAAATTACTTAAATCAAAGCTTAGGCTTAAACATTAAAGTAATACACTTACCTTGGGCACGCGTAAAAAAAGAAATGACCCTTAACTATTACGACTGTTATTTCTCTTTAGCAACAAACACCCTACGTGAAAAGCATTTAGAGTTTACTCAGCACCCTACACATGTGACCAAATTTGGATTATTTGCTTTAGATAAAAGTACCCTAAATAACAAAGACTTTTCTAGCACTAGAATAGCTATGCTCCGAGGCGTTGCCTTACCTAATGAAATAGCTGATAAATACAATATATTGCCTAAAAATATAATGCATGCACTTTCAACGTCAGATTCTTTCAAGTTATTAGAAAAAAAGCGTGTTGATTTTATAATCACTAATTATCAAGCTGGGCTTTGGTTTGCAAAAAACAGTGTCGGCATTCACGCTCGTCAGTTCCATGAATCCAGCTTACCTGTTTATATTGCATTTAAGCCGGGTGTAGTCGATATAAATTTAATTGATAAGCAAATAAAGCAATATTACGAACAATAATTTACGGTTATACATGCACTTTAACGCAACAAGTTTAAAAGCCTATAAAAACCACATATCATTTAACCAAGCTATTTCCCCAAACGTTTTAGGTATGTATGAAATATTATTGTTTGCCGCTCATTTTGCCGTTTAGCCAAGCTGTTGTAGCTGATCAGAAAAGTACAGACTCAATTGAAGTTATTACCACCACAGCATCGAGGGTCGAAGCGCTTTCTACACCCTTTCCATTGTCTATTTCTACCCTAACCGAGGCGCAACTTAAGAGCATTGCACCCACTCACATTGAAGAAGCCCTGCAACGCGTTGCTGGTGCTAATGTACAGCGCGGCAATGGACAAGAATATTTACCTGCGCTTCGCTCGCCAGTTTTGTCTGGGGCTGGCGCATGTGGTGGTGTGCTAACTTTAGAAGATGGTATTCCTCTTCGCGCTGCGGGCTTTTGTAATATAAATGAGCTATTTGAATCGCATAGTGAAATGGCCCAACGTATTGAGGTGTTAAAAGGGCCGGGCTCAGCTTTATACGGCTCAAATGCTGTGCATGGTGTTATTAATGTAATAACACCCGACACAACTCAAGGCGGCGGTTTATTGGGCGTAGATTATGGCTCATATGGCTATGCACGCGTTAAATTACGTGCAGGGCAAGACTATGGAAACAGCGGAATTGGCATAAACGCCAGTATTACTGACGATACAGGGTACCGTGATGATGAAAGTGTTAAACAACAAAAAGTAAATATACGCCATCGTCTAGAGCGCGATAATCTATTGCTCACATCGGGTATAACTTATACACATTTAGATCAGCAAACAGCTGGTTTTATTACTGGGTTTGAGAGCTATAAAAATGAAGATATAGCACAGCAAAACTTCGATCCTGATGCATTTAGAAAGGCAACATCTTTGCGAGCGTGGAGCAATGCAACATGGCAATTAGCCAATAACGATGTACTTTCTACCACTGTGTATATGCGCGATCAAAGTATGGACTTTTTTAAGCACTTTTTACCAGGCACACCGCTTGAAAAAAACAGTCAAACAGGTATTGGTGTTCAATCGCTTTATAAGCACAGTATAAATAACAATGTAACTCTGAACTTAGGCTTAGATGGCGAGTACACCCAAGCCGACTTTTTACAAAGTCAAAACGAGGCAACGCAAGGTTCGGCATTTTTAGTGGCTACCGTGCCACAGGGTAAACATTACGATTACAACGTCAATGCCACACTTTATGCACCATTTGCATCCGTGAATTGGCAATTAAATAAATGGCTATTAACAGCCGGGGTTCGTTACGAGCACATGCAGTACGACTACACAAATAATATGCTTGCGGGCAGAACAAAAGAAGATGGTAGCGAGTGCGGGTTTGGTGGGTGCCGATATAGTCGTCCTGCTAGCACTAAAAATAGCTTTAGTAATGCCTCACCTAAACTTGGAATAAGTTACCAGTACAACAGTAATAATACGTTTTACGCTAACTTTTCTCGCGGTTACCGAGCGCCACAAGCTGCTGAGTTATATCAATTACAACGCGAGCAGACCACCGCTAATTTAAACCCAGAAATAGCTAATAACGCTGAGTTTGGTATAAAAGGATTATACAGTGCATTTAATTACGGCTTATCTGTATATGCTATGAGTAAACACAATACTATTTACCGTGATAGCGACTTTTTCACTGTAAATGATGGCAGCTCTCGCCATCGAGGTGTGGAACTTGAACTTAATTATCAATTACCCAATAACGTGTCGGTTAACTTTGCAGGTACACATGCCAAACATAGTTACACTAACAACCAAGTTATTAACGGCCTAAACATAAATGGCAACGACATAGATACCGCACCACGCAACATTGCTAATATTGATATTACGTGGCAAGCACGTAACAACACCCAATTTGCACTTCAATGGCATCATGTTGGCCATTACTACACAGACCCAGAGAACTTAAATGAATACGAAGGCCATTCGGTTCTTAGCTTAAGCGCCCAGTGGCAAGCAACAAAAAATCTTGAAGTTATGGCTCGTATTATAAATGTGACCAATAAAGCGTATGCTGAGCGAGCTGATTACACCAGTTTTACTGGCGATAGATATTTTCCGGGTAAACCACGCAATGCCATGTTATCGGCATCGTATACTTGGTAAATAAAGCGGCTTATATACGTATAAGTCGCTTTATTTTACTGCAGGAATGAGGTTTAAAGCATTTATAAGACTAATTCTTAGGGGTGCTATCAAATGCATCAACATGATGTAAATCATCAAGCCAAGGCAATGCTGACTTTGTCCAAATTTGTATTGAAGGTTTAAACAAATCGCGCTGATCAATCGAACCTAAACGCAACCCATATATACGATCGATAGGAGACTCATTTGTTGCATAAAGTGACGTACCGCAATTTGCACAAAAACCTTGCGCTCGCTTATTGCCACTTTGCGCTGTTTTTACATACTCTTTCGGTTGTCCTTTTGTAAAATCAACCGAATTAGGATCTGCAATTACAACGGCTCTAAATGGTCCACTCGACATCCGTTGGCAATCACTGCAATGACATACTACTACGTTATTATTTTGTGTGGTGGCCTCATAAGTTATATCGCCACAAAAACAGCTTCCTGTGATTTTCATATAGTAATCCTCTAACATAGGCCTATAGAGCCTTCACACACCTTTACGTACTACGCTTAAAATACATTGAGTTAGCTTATGACTTTTACTAACTCAATTGTTAACAGCCTACTTTTTACTATCTAAGTAGTCTACAGCGAGCAGGCTTAATGCCTTAGTCCCTACTTTAAACGATGATTCGTCAGCATAAAAATAAGGTGAATGATTACTTGGTACCGTTTTTAAATCTTGGCTACTTGGCGTACCACCTAAAAATACAAAGACACTTGGGATTTCTAATGCATAAAACGAAAAGTCTTCTGCACCTGTAATCTTATTCATTTCCACTACGTTATTTTTACCCGCCGCTTTTGCGAGGGTTGGCAGCATTTGCGCAGTAAGCTCAGGGTTATTCACCGTTACTGGGTAACCTTCATGAATATGCACATCGGCAGTTGCTCCCGACGACTTAGCAATATGTGTAGCCGTTGTTTTTATTTTTTCAAAAATCTGTGCTCTATTATTCATATCAAAATTGCGAATTGTACCTACCATTTCAACTTTTTCAGGAATTATATTATTACGCACTCCACCTGCTATTTTGCCAAACGACACAATTGCGGGCTCTTTGGTTATATTTACTTGGCGGCTCACAATATGGTTAACGCCCGTTACAATTTGTGCAGCCGCTGCAATAGGGTCAACCCCAGTCCACGGTGCTGAACCATGTGCTTGACGACCATTAACAGTAATTTCAAACCTATCAGAGCTGGCCATAGCAGGGCCGCTTCTGTAACCAATTTTGCCGCTGTGTAAGCTCGATGTTATGTGAAGACCAAATGCTACGTCGGGTTTATATTTGGTAAATATCCCCTCTTTGAGCATCAATTCTGCACCGCCTTCCTCGCCAATAGGTGCGCCCTCTTCTGCTGGCTGAAACACAAACATAATATTACCGTGCAGCTCGCTTTTCATATCGGCCAATACTTGTGCTGCGCCCATCAACATGGCTACATGCGTGTCGTGCCCACAGGCATGCATTACCCCCACATCTACACCGCGATAGTTTGTTGTTTTTGTTGATTTAAAGGGAACATTTGTTTTTTCGGTTACAGGAAGTGCATCCATATCAGCGCGTAGCATTACCGTAGGACCAGGCTTTGCGCCTTTTAAAATACCCACAACACCGGTGTAAGCAATATCGGTTTGTACTTGCATACCTAACGACTTTAAGTGTTTAGCCACAATGCCTGCGGTACGTGTTTCGCGATTACCAAGCTCAGGGTTTTGGTGAAAGTCACGTCGCCATTCAATTACCTGCTGCTCTACATTTTTAACGTGTTGATCAAGGTTTGCCTGCGCGTTAAACGTACCAAGTGCAGCAAAACCTAATGCCACTGAAAGTAGTAATTTTTTCATCCTGTTTTCCTTTATTATTTTAATGAAGCCCAATAACCGATTTAGTATTATAGAAAAGTGCTGTTGAGTTATAGCCTACACCATTTTAAATGCACTATCCTTAAATCGCACAGACGACATAGATTTACTCTGCGATACTAAAACTTAATTTAATTGGTAAATGTAATTAAAAAAAACCAATCGCAAATACGATTGGTTTTAAAAATAAAGCTCAAATTGCTTTTGCATTAATTAGCTTGGGCTTTATAAGCGTTTGCATTTTTAATGCTGTCAAAATCGTTAAAGCGCACATTGTGTTGTTGCATCACTTTAAGTATTTTTTCACTTAGCATTTGGCGTAAATAAAATGGCTGATTTGGTACAAAGTGATGAATAGTGTGCGTTTTACCAAAATTAAAACAAAACAAGTGAAACGGCATAAATAAACGGCTTGTTAGTACATGAGTTTGCTCTAGCATGTTATTAACGCCGCCATAGTAATGCATGCTTGATGTGACAAAATTAAGCGAACTTGAACGCACTATATTAGGCAGAATTAACACAATCATCATAAATTCAAACACATTTAAAACCTCTAACGCTAGTGCCGGAGTGCTTGCTTCAATGGGTACAAAAAAGTTAACTGTGTGAAATATAATTACGCTATACAAAATAATGAAGTATGTTGTTGTTACTGGAAAGCCCGCATTAAATACGCTAAAAAAACTAAACCCTTTAATTTCTTTACTAAAACGTTTGGTATTAATAACTAAACCGAGTAAACCGTCCACAATAACAAGCGCACGCATAAATGGATTTTTAATGCCATTGCCCACTAAGCGTTCTTCGAGATCTTGCTCCGTACCTGATGTTTTATGATGATGTAAATGCATTTTGCGGCGATACCATGGGCTAATGGTATTTGGCCTCATTAACCAAACAGTTAACATCATAAAATTATGAATTATGGGCTGATTACTAAAATACTGTTTATGAATTAGATCGTGTTCAAGTTCATGCGAAATCGAAGCCGCCATCGCTGCTAAAATAATACAAGCCCATGCAGGAATAATGGCAAGGTAATACAAAACCCCAACACCAATTAAAGCACTCAACGAGAGCAATAATATAACAAGACCAATGGTATTTTGATGAGCAAGCAAAGGGTATTTTTGGCGAAGTACTGCCTCTTCGGCTTTTATAGCTTTAACAATTGCTTGAATATTTTGTTTGGCACATAGCTGAGTCATATGAACGTTCTTAAAACCGTGTTGTAAACATGATACTTAATTACATTATACGCTAAAACATTTAAGTTGGATTTCATTGTATTTAAGCAAAAAATCAATTTTTAAATGTGAAGCCACATTACTTATCTAAAAGAGTTAAATACTAAATTTATAAAATGGTAAACACTATAAAAGAGCGTTAATTAAACGTAACAAATGTGGATTTACCTGCATTTACCCTATAATCTATATTATAAATAACATAGTTGTACGGGAAAGCCTTTAAGTTATGAACACTTTTCAATCTATTTATAAAGAAGGCAAATGGCAAACGCCGTTACCAATAAATTCTGATGCTGCATTAGTATTTGCTTTTGGTGACAGACATGCCATGGCAACATCACACATGTTGTCACAATTAAAATCATCTTTCCCTGAGGCTGAAATTGTAGGGTGCTCTACCAGCGGAGAAATTCAAGGTAGTGAAATACACGACGAAAGCATAGCGCTGACCGCCGTCCACTTTGAGAAAAGTCATGTTGTTGCCAAGTCAGAGAACATTAGTAACTATGCCGACTCAAGCTCTTTGGGCGCTGCACTTGTAAATCAATTAGATCATAATGGCTTACGTTATGTGTTTGTTGTTTCTGATGGACAGCTTATAAATGGCAGCGAGCTCATTGAGAGTATTACTGGTGCATTACCTAAAAACGTACTTGTAACTGGTGGCTTAGCGGGTGATCAGGCCCGCTTTAAAGAAACCATAGTATGGCACAACGATAACGTTACTAAAGGCTTAGTCGTTGTTGTTGGGTTTTATGGCGAAAAGTTAAATATTAGCCATGGCACCATGGGCGGGTGGAAACCATTTGGCCCTATACGCGAAATTACCAAATCAACTAAAAATACCCTTTATGAAATAGACCATAGCCCGTCACTGGAATTGTACAAAACGATGCTAGGTGAATACGCTGACGGGCTGCCTAGCTCTGCTTTATTATTCCCGTTATCTATGCAAGAAGTTGGTGAAGAACAATCCGTAGTCAGAACCATTTTAAGTATTGATGAAGATAAAAAAAGCATGACCTTTGCAGGTAATCTTCCTGAAGGTGCTAAATGCCAACTAATGCGCGCAAACTACGAAAATCTGATTGATGGAGCACAACAGGCAGGTGAAGCAGCCATACAAATGATGGGCAGCAACCAGCCTAGCCTTGCGCTTTTAGTGAGTTGTGTTGGCCGACGAATAATACTCGACCAATTAATTGAAGAAGAGCTTGAAACAATTGCAGACTTACTTCCCGAAAACTGTACTAGAACCGGCTTTTACTCTTACGGCGAGTTATCGCCTCATGTACCACTGGGGCCGTGTCATTTACATAATCAAACCATGACCCTGACTTTATTAAGTGAAGACTAGGAGGTTTACAAGTTGCATAAACTGTTAGCACGCCAGTTAAAACGTAGTAAGGTGGATGAAAGCTTTGTTCAAGAGTATGCCGATATTATATCGCGGGTATCTGATGCTTATGAACTGAATGAGCGCGAAATCAATATTTTAGAGCGCTCATTATTTATTACGTCTAACGAATTAAACGAACGTAATGACTTACTTAAAAACCAACTTAATGAGCTTTCTGATACACAGCAACAATTAGAACACTCAATTAGCGTGCTTAATGCAACATTTGACGCTATAGGCGAACAAGTTACTGTGCTAGACCTAAAAGGTAACGTTGTGAGTGCCAATATAATGGCCAGAGAGTTCTTCGAGCGCTTTAATTTAAACGCATATAATTACTTTAGCCAAATAGATACAATAATAAAAAAAGGCAACAAAAGCGCCGACATTATCGCGCAATTAAAAGCAGACTCAAAACAGGCCTTGAGTGGCGAGTTTGAATCTATCGACGACAAGCATTATAGCTACCGCTCACTTCCTCAGCTTAAAAATGGCCAACTTATTGGTCGTGTATTTTGTATTCGTGATATCAGCGTTGAAAAAGAACATGAAGAAATCATTCATTTTCAAGCCTACCATGACGCCCTAACTGGATTAGCAAACCGTCAATTATTTATGGACCGTCTTGAGCATTCACTAACACTCGCAAGACGCGATGATTCGATGACCGCAGTGCTCTTTTTAGACCTAGACAACTTTAAGCGAGTTAACGACACTGAAGGCCACAAAGGCGGCGACGAACTACTAATCAAAATGGTAGAGCGTATTAACTACCGTTTAAGAGAGCAAGACACACTCGCCCGAATAGGTGGTGATGAGTTTGTAATTCTTGTTGAGCTTGTTAAATCTAAAAATAATATTGAAAACTTGTGTGAGGCGTTGTTAGAGACAATAAGTAAAGAATTTATTATAAATAGTCGACCTCAATATGTATCATCAAGCATTGGAATTGCGTTGTATCCACAAGATGGCATTACGCCCGACTCCTTGCTTAGTAACGCCGACATGGCGATGTATGACGCCAAAAATAATGGCAAAAATGCCTACCGTTTTTATCATAGGAAATTAGAAGCTCATGCCCGTGAACAAATGGATATTGAGCGCGAACTTCGCAAAGCGATTGATAACCAAGAATTAGAAATATATCTACAGCCTAAAATAGGTTTAGACTGCAATCAGATTTTGGGGGCTGAAGTGTTGATGCGCTGGTTTACGGCTAGCGGAGAGTCTGTACCGCCCGATTTATTTATTCCTATTGCTGAATCAACTGGATTAATAAAAAAAATAGGTGAGTTTGCTATTAGCTCAGCTATATCGCTACTAGAGCTATGGCAACAAGAGGGCATCGCGCCTTTGAAGCTTGCGGTCAACCTATCAATTATTGAATTTCAGGACGAACATTTTATTGATTACATTATTGAAAGTATTTCAAACTCATCAATTAGTGGCGATCAATTAATTATTGAGTTAACTGAATCTATTTTTATGGAAAATAAAGAGAAGATGAGTAAAACCATGCATAAGCTCAAGCACTATGGTGTTGCGTTTGCATTGGATGACTTTGGTAAAGGTTACTCGTCGTTTAGTTATTTACAGTTATTGCCTATCGATTACTTAAAAATAGACAAATCGTTCTTACAAAATGTCATTACTGATGAACAAAGCGCTGCCATTGCCAAGTGTATTATCGATATTGGTCATAACTTAGATTTAGCTATTATTGCAGAGGGAATAGAGGATCAAGAAACGCTTGATTACGTATCAAAGACTCACTGCGAAATGGCGCAAGGATTTTTTATGTACCGTCCTATGCCCTCTGATTCATTTACAAAGCTAATACGAAAAAACAGCCACGCAAAGTGATATGACTATTTAGAATATCACCTTGAGTGACGCTCGAGCCTATTAGTAAAAGCCCCATTATAGAGTAATTAATTCGTCTATGAAGCTACATCCATCGTTCATCCATGAACTCACTTCGAATAACTGCGAAACTTCGTTTCGGTTTACTCTCACCCAGCGGCCGGACCTTAACTTATAGCAGCGCACTTGAGTGCCGCTCGAGTCCGTCATCACAAATTTTAGACATAAAAAAACCTCTGCTAAATCTAGCAGAGGTTATAAAAAGTGGTACCAGCGGCCGGACCTTAACTTATAGCAGCGCACTTGAGTGCCGCTCGAGTCCGTCATCACAAATTTTAGACATAAAAAAACCTCTGCTAAATCTAGCAGAGGTTATAAAAAGTGGTACCAGCGGCCGGACTCGAACCGGCACTCCTTTCGGAAGGGGATTTTGAATCCCCCATGTCTACCAATTTCATCACGCTGGCATCATTTTTCTTTAACCTTCTAAACACGAGAAGATAAAGAAAAACCACTTTAGAGCTTAGGATTATTTATGTGCCTTCGTCTCTATGCCAAGCATTATACAAACAATAGGGTTAGCAGCAAGCCTTTTATTACATAAGCATGATCAACCGCTTAACATTTAGGCAACTCTTAACATTTAAAAAAATTAAAGCGTCATGTAAACAAAGCACTTTAAAAATACAGATATTATTTAAACCAATAGTTAAATGATACCAACATACTATAGCGCTTAGTATTTTTGCGCTTTTTTGCTAAACTAGCCACACATTAACAGTGAGAGTATTTTTATGTCGGGTGAGTTTCCACGTGCTGGTTTTTGGCGCCGTTTTGCGTCGCTAATATACGACTCTTTAGTCGTCATTTCATTATCTATGCTAACCGCTATTTTGTACTTTGCTGCAATTCAAGTTTTAATTTCTACGGGCCTTATTGAGCAAACCGAAGGTCAAGACCCTGCTGCATTTATAGAGAATTCACCTTTACTAGATGGCATTCGCAGTGCGTTGTTTGTGGGCGTAAATGTTATATTTTTTAGTTACTTTTGGACCAAAAGTGGTCAAACAATTGGTATGCGAGCGTGGCGATTAAGAGTACAAACTAACGATGGCAATTTAATTAGTTGGTCGCAATCAGTTATTCGCTGCATGGGCGCGTTACTTGGTTTAGGTAACTTAGTTGTGTTAGTTGATTTTAAAAACAAAAAAGCCTTACAAGATTACTTATCTAAAACAGAGGTTGTTGCTCTTTCAAAAGAAGAGAACAAACGTATATACCGCGAGCTCGATTAATATATACACAGTAATAAAACCTCTAAAAACAAAAAAGGGTGACTTACTAGTCACCCTTTTTTATTTTTAGATATAATCGCTTATACCCGTTTATTCATCAAGTAGGTCGCAAAGCCTATAAAAATAACACTAGGCAGTACAGCGCCAATTATGGCAGGTATTTGGTAAACCATTACCACGGGACCAAATATCTCGTTTGTTAAATGAAACACAATGCCTGTTACAACACCCATAATTATTCGTGCGCCCATAGTTACAGTACGTAACGGACCAAATATAAAAGAGAGCGCAACCAGTAACATAACCGCAACCGACACGGGCTGCATAAACTTTCGCCAAAGAGCAATGTCATAGGTACTGGTATCTTGTTCATTTTGCTCTAAGTAGCTTAAGTACGACCATAACCCTGTAAACGAAAGCGACTCAGGCTTTACAGATACAACACCTAACTTTTCAGCGGTTAGTTGCGATGGGTAAAACTCTTCTGGGTGTAGTTCAGTAGTAATTAACTCATCCGTAATAATGACTTTGTTTACATCACGTAAAAGCCATCCATCTTTTCGGCTAATTGCCTCTTTAGCTTTAGTAATTTGAGTAAGCTCAAGTGAGCTATCAAAATAGTACATGTGCAAACCGTTAAGCTTACCGCTTTCATCCACATCTTCTATATTTATGAAGTTATTTCCATCTTTTGCCCAAACCCCTTTTTGTGCGCTAAACACATCTCCGCCATGTATAGCTTGGTTTCGCATTTCTTTTGCACGTAACTGTGCCTCTGGTGCTCCCCATTCGCCAAGCGCCATCATACAAATGGCCATAAACATGGCGGTTTTCATCACCGAACCAATAATTTGCAACCGCGACATACCCGCAGCTTGCATAACCACTAATTCACTATTTGAAGCAAGCGCACCAAGCCCTGTTAAGCCCCCAATGAGCGCAGCCATAGGGAAAAACACCACTAAATCACCAGGAATACTGTACAGCGTATACAGCATGGCGGTAATCAAATCGTAACTACCACGCCCTACCGATTTTAACTGTTCAATAAATTTAATTAAGGTACTGATGCCAACTAAAACCAACAAAGCAAAGCCTGTTGTTTGTAAAATGCTGCGGCCCAAATACCAGTCGAGTGTTTTCATCATGAGCTTAACTCCCGCTTAGTGACAACAGCTTTTAGCAAAGCGCCTATAGGGCGGCCTTTAATAATTAATAAGCCACCAATAAATAAGGCACTCAAGTGAATCCACCAAAGCCCAATTGACGGCGGTATTTTGCCATCTTCTATCGCGAATTTTGCGGCATTTAATAAAATAAAATACCCAAGATACAAACTTATAGCGGGTACCAATTTAGCAAATTTGCCTTGGCGAGGATTAACCACACTTAACGGCACTGCTAGTAAAGTAAGCAGCGGAATAGAAAGAGGAATAGCGATACGCCACTGCCATTGAGCAATAGACTCAGGCGTATTAATAGCAAGCAACTGATTAGTCGGCACAGCTTCTAACTTACGGCGTTGGTGTTCTATTTCTTGTTCACGAATTTGCACACTGTAACCATCAAACTCGGTCAGGTTTAATGCTGGTGTTGTTGCGTCGGTTTCGTATCGTTTTCCATCGGTTAACACTAACTGTTGCTCACCGTTTTGCGCTTCAATTACCACGCCTTGCTCTGCGTATACTAGTCGAGCTAATTCATCGTTATCACTATTTGGTAGCTGTGCAACAAACACTTTGTTTAGCTCTTTGCCACCATTTTCAATATTATGAATAAACACCACGGCTTTTTCGTTACCTGTTTCTTGGAAACGACCGGCTCTTAATGCTGACAGCCCTGCGTCAGCTTTAGCTTGTTCTTTTAATTGATACTCTTGCTCACTGGCCCACGGTGCTAGGTACATAGTTAATGCGCCAGCCAAAAGCGCCAAGCCTGCGCTTGATATTAAAGTTACACGCACTACATACCATTCGCTCACACCACACGCTTTTAATACTGTCATTTCGCTGTCGGCGTAAATACGGCTGTACGCTAAAATAATGCCTAAAAATATACTCAATGGAAGAATTAACGAGGCAAGTTGTGGTAACTTTAACGCAATCATCGACAGCACTAATTGAGCAGGAATGCTGCCCTCTGATGCGTCACCTAAAATAACCACCAGCTTTTGTGATAAAAAAATGGTCATTAAAGTTAAAAATACGGCGACCTGCGATTTTAAAACCTCAGCGGTCAAATAACGAAAAATAAGCAATGCTCGCCCCTGTTAAACTTAGTATTTCACTACAATAGTGAGTGTCGAATAGTTAAATAGCTATTTTGCACAGTTTATACCGACAAATAGGCTATTATTATAAGCCATCAAAATTAATTATCCTACCTAAGTGCAAGATATAATGTTGCATTAGTAGCCCTTAAGCATATAAAGTTCAATTACACAGTAAGAGTCGGTAAAAATCAGCTAAAATGAGTATTATCTCTACATAAGCTTAGCTACTAAGACTAGAAAATATTATTTTTGGCCTTATTTATTAGCTTAAATGACTCACAATCAGGAGCAACAATGGAATTTAGCGTAAAAAGTGGTAGCCCAGAAAAACAACGCAGCGCATGTATTGTCGTTGGCGTGTACGAACCACGCAGGTTATCCCCCATTGGTGAACAACTCGATAAAATCAGTGATGGTTACATTTCAAATTTACTTCGCCGTGGCGACCTAGAGGGTAAACCTGGCCAAGTTTTATTATTGCACCATGTCCCTAACGTGTTAAGCGAGCGTATTTTGCTTGTAGGTTGCGGTAAAGAGCGCGAGCTTGATGACAAGCAATACAAACAAATTATCTCTAAAACAATAAATACCTTAAACGATACAGGCTCAATGGAAGCGGTATGCTTTTTAACAGAGCAACACGTAAAAGGCCGAGATACTTATTGGAAAGTACGCCAAGCCGTAGAAACAACGCAAGATTGCTTATACACGTTTAATCAACTTAAAAGTAAAAAAGTAGACCCGCGTCGTCCACTTCGTAAAATTGTATTTAACGTACCCACGCGCCGCGAACTCACTATTGGTGAAAGTGCGATTGAGCACGGTTTAGCTATCGCTGCAGGCAGCAAGTTGTGTAAAGACGTTGCCAACATGCCACCCAACATTTGTAACCCAGCGTATTTAGGCGAACAAGCGCAAGAGCTTGCTACTAATTTTGATAACATCACCGTTGATATTATTGGCGAAGAAAAAATGGCTGAGCTGGGTATGAACTCATACTTAGCGGTTGGCCGTGGTAGTGATAACGAATCTGTTATGTCGGTTATTAACTACAAAGGTGCAAGCGACGAGCAAGCGCCAATTGTGTTAGTTGGTAAAGGTTTAACCTTTGACTCAGGCGGTATTTCAATTAAACCTGGCGAAGCCATGGATGAAATGAAATACGATATGGGCGGTGCTGCAGGTGTTATAGGTGCAATGCGCGCTTTAGCACAAATGCAATTACCTATAAACGTAATAGGTATTTTAGCTGGTTGTGAAAACATGCCAAGTTCAAATGCTTACCGACCAGGTGATATTTTAACAACGATGTCGGGGCAAACGGTTGAAGTACTTAATACCGATGCTGAAGGTCGTTTAGTATTATGTGATGCGTTAACCTACGTGGAGCGTTTTGACCCAGATACCGTTATAGATGTAGCCACCCTTACAGGTGCATGTATTGTAGCATTAGGTGCTCATGCAACAGGTTTGCTTGCAAACCATAACCCCCTTGCCCACGACTTATTGAAAGCGTCTGAGCAAAGTGGCGACCGTGCATGGCAGCTACCACTGTGGGACGATTATCAAGACCAACTAGAAAGCCCATTTGCTGATTTTACTAACTTAGGTGGGCGCGCGGCAGGAACAATTACCGCAGCGTGTTTTTTATCTAAGTTCACCAAAAAATATAATTGGGCGCATTTAGATGTAGCGGGTACTGCATGGCGAAGTGGTGCAAATAAAGGCGCAACAGGACGCCCTGTTCCTATGCTAACTCAGTATTTATTGAACAGAGCGGGTGTAAGCGAAGCAGCACACGATTAATTATCTGTTTAATTCAAAATAAGGCGCCGTTAGGCGCCTTATTTATTTGTGTATTAATTGAAGCAAACCCCGTTATATGGCAAAATCTGCCTCTTAATTTATGTGTATTAACCTAGTGCACATTCAATGTCATGGGAAAGCCCGATACAATGAACATGAACGCTAAATTTTTCGTTCTAAAGCAACAAGATGAGTCAAAAGCCCAGGCTGATGATCATTTTGCTTTGGCTGCACAAATAGCGGCCGATCAGTATCGTAATGGGCAACGTGTATTTATTTGTGTAGACGATAACGATACAGCCTGTGCCATTGATGAAATTATTTGGGCATTCGACCCAGACAGTTTTGTACCACACAATTTACAAGGTGAAGGCCCTAAAGGCGGAGCCCCTGTTGAAATTGGTATTACGCCACCCGTTGGCAACCGAAAAGTTTTAATAAACTTGGCCACTCAGCTACCTGATTACATTCGCCGATTTAACCAAGTTTTTGATTTTGTCCCCGTAGAACCTGTTGCTAAACAAGCAGCCCGCGAGCGTTTTAAAAAGCTACGCCAACTCGGTGCCAATCTCACCACGCAAGATATTAATAGCTAGCCACTCAGGCAAACTAACCAACTAATTTAAGTACTTATTTAAGGTTCTGTGTAATGGATAAAACCTACAATCCGCAAGATATTGAACAGTCTCTATATCAAGACTGGGAACAAAAAGGCTACTTTAAGCCATCTGGCCAAGGCGTACCGTATTCTATTATGATCCCGCCGCCAAATGTCACGGGTAGCTTACACATGGGCCACGCTTTCCAAGATACAATAATGGATACCCTTACGCGTTTTAAGCGTATGCAAGGTAACAACACATTATGGCAAGTAGGTACTGACCACGCAGGTATTGCAACGCAAATGTTGGTTGAGCGTAAACTACACGCTGAAGAAGGTAAAACTCGCCACGATTTAGGCCGTGAAGATTTTATTAATAAAATTTGGGAATGGAAAAACGAATCGGGCGGCACAATCACTAAGCAATTACGCCGCCTTGGCGCATCGGTTGATTGGGACCGTGAACGTTTTACGATGGACGACGGTTTATCTGAAGCGGTTAAAGAGGTATTTGTTCGCCTTCATAAAGAAAACCTAATTTACCGTGGTAAACGCCTAGTAAACTGGGATCCAAAATTACACACTGCTATTTCTGATCTTGAAGTTGAAAACAAAGACAAACAAGGCCACATGTGGAACTTACGTTACCCACTAGCCGATGGCGTTAAAACACAAGACGGTAAAGACTACATTGTAGTCGCAACTACGCGCCCAGAAACTATGCTAGGCGACTCAGGTGTTGCAGTAAACCCAGATGACGAGCGCTACACAGATTTAATTGGTAAAGACATTTTATTACCTATCGTTAATCGCCGTATCACCATTGTTGCTGATGAACACGCCGATAAAGATAAAGGCACAGGTTGTGTAAAAATAACCCCAGCTCACGACTTTAACGATAACGAAGTTGGCAAGCGTCACAAAATGCCAATGATCAATATTTTCGATAAAGACGCCGCTATTTTAACTCAAGGTGAAACTTACACCTTTGACGGCAAAGAGCTTGAGCTTGATGCGCCTATTCCAGCGCGTTTTCATGGGCTTGATCGTTTTGCTGCGCGTAAAGCGATTGTGGCTGAATTTGAAGAACTAGGCTTACTTGAAAAAATTGAAGACCACGGCCTAACCGTTCCATACGGTGACCGCTCAGGTGTGGTTATTGAGCCACTACTTACAGACCAATGGTATGTACGTGTTGCGCCACTTGCAGAACCTGCTAAAGATGCAGTTAAAAACGGCGACATTCAATTTGTGCCTAAGCAATACGAAAATATGTACTTTTCGTGGATGAACGACGTACAAGATTGGTGTATATCACGTCAGCTTTGGTGGGGTCACCGTATTCCAGCTTGGTACGACAGCGAAGGCAACGTATACGTTGGTCGCGACGAAGCGGAAGTTCGCCGCGATAACAACATTGCAGATAGCGTAGCACTTAGCCAAGACGAAGACGTACTTGATACATGGTTCTCGTCAGCGCTTTGGACATTCTCAACGCAAGGCTGGCCAGAAAACACCGATGATTTAAAAACCTTCCACCCGTCTGACGTGTTAGTAACGGGTTTTGACATTATCTTTTTCTGGGTTGCGCGCATGATCATGATGACGCTGCACTTTATTAAAGATGAAAACGGTAAACCACAAGTGCCGTTTAAAACAGTGTATGTTACTGGCCTAATACGTGACGACAACGGCGATAAAATGTCTAAGTCAAAAGGTAACGTACTTGACCCGCTAGACATGATTGACGGCATTGAGCTTGAAGACTTAGTACAAAAGCGTACTGGCAACATGATGCAGCCTAAACTTGCCGCTAAAATTGAAAAAGACACGCGCAAAGTATTCGCAAATGGTATTGAAGCTCACGGTACTGATGCGCTTCGCTTTACCCTTGCAGCAATGGCATCTACCGGTCGTGATATTAACTGGGACATGAACCGCCTTGAAGGTTACCGCAACTTCTGTAATAAACTATGGAACGCGAGCCGTTACGTATTAATGAACACAGAAGAGCAAGACTGTGGTTTTGCAAACGATGCACAAAAAGAGTACTCGCTAGCTGATCGTTGGATTTTAGGCCAATATGAAGCCACCGTTAAAACGTACACTGAGCACCTTGATAACTACCGCTTTGATTTAGCCGCTAATACACTTTACGAATTCACTTGGAACCAGTTCTGTGATTGGTACTTAGAGTTGACCAAGCCTGTATTATTTAAAGGCAGTGAAGCACAGCAGCGCGGTACACGTAATACACTCATTACAGTACTAGAAAGCCTACTACGTTTAATGCACCCAATGATGCCATACATCACAGAAACGATTTGGCAACGCGTTGCACCACTTGCAGGGCTCGAAACAGCGGGCACTAGCATTATGGTACAAGGCTTCCCTGTTTATAATGAAGCAAGCGTTGATGCCAAAGCGATGGAAGACTTAGAGTGGGTTAAGCAATTCATTTTAGCGATTCGTAACATTCGTGGTGAAATGGATATTAGCCCAAGCAAGCCACTGAGCGTATTACTTGCCAATGCATCAAGCGAAGATGTGCGCCGTATTGAAGAAAACAAATCATTCTTGGCATCATTGGCTAAGCTTGAAGAGTTTACAATGCTTGAAAACAAAGACGACGCACCAGCGTGTGCAACCTCTTATGTTGGCAACCTTGAAATTATGATCCCAATGGCGGGCTTAATTGATGTTGAAGCAGAGCTTGCACGTATCAACAAGCAACTCGAAAAAGCAGAAAAAGGCCTAGCGCAAGTGCAAAACAAACTCGCTAACGAAAAGTTTGTAAACAATGCACCAGAAGCCGTTCTTGCAAAAGAAAACGCTAAGTTAGCTGAATTCACCGATGCTAAAACTAAGCTGCTTGAGCAAAAAACGAAGATTGAAAGCTTATAATTTTAGTCACCTGCTAAAGCAATTTAGCAGGCATTAAAAAGCCGCTCACTTTAATAAAAGTGAGCGGCTTTTTTTGTGCCTAATGATTAAGCTAAAGGCACTTCTACATTAAAACGTGTAGTTGTACTGCGCGCCAATAAGCGTAGCATGACCTTTAGATTCAAAAGACCACTGCGAGCCTAAGTTATCTTTTTCAGTGTAGTTTTGTGTTTTACCACGAATAATACTCACGCCTAAATCAACGTTTGAGTTTTTATCGATGATGTAGTTACCACCAAAAGAGAACCAAAAGCGGTCTGTGTCTGGAATCGAGATTGATAAATGCTGTTGTGATACAGGCGACTCGTCAAACGCAATACCTGCACGTAACAATAGGTTTTCGTTGTACTGGTAGTCAGTACCTACTGAGTAACGAAGTGCATCAGAGAAATCTTCTGTTTTTTCAAATGCGCTAAACTTATCACCCGTTGGTGCTGTTACTTGTGCTTCCAATGAATCAAAGCTGCTCCAGCCAGTCCACAATACGCTGTAGTGCAAGCCTAATTTTTCGTCTAACTGATGTGAACCAGAAAACTCAGCAATAGCAGGTAGCGTTATTTCAACCGAACCAGGAAGTTCAAGCTGTCCGTCTAATCCACCAGGAATAAATGCAGAAGGAAGCTCGTTTGAGTATTCACCTTCAAACGTGATGTCAGTTTCTGTACGGTAGTTAAAACCAAAACGGCTGTTTTCGTCTAATTGGTACATTAAACCAACATTTAAGCCGTAACCAATATCATCACCTTCAAGGTTTACTGCATCTGTTGAAGCAGGGATTGGTAGAGCTGAAGCACCAAACTTACGAATAATTTTAGCTTCTGCATAAATTGCATTTAAGCCAATACCAAAGCTGAACTGCTCGCTTACTTTATAGGCAACGCTTGCGTTCATATTTACGGTTACAATTTCTGTTTCGCCCGCAATTTGACCTGCCGCGTAGTCGTCATCAAATTTTGTTGCTAAACCAAAGTTAGCAAATGCGCCAAAACCAACTGATACTCTGTCGTTTACTGGCATAGTGAAATAAGTTGCTGGAATAACAGCGCTAGGCGCAATGCTGTCGTCATCTAATGTATTCGGGTCGATGCCATTGTTTGTACCAGTGCCCTCAAGGCTAACATCTGGAACAACGGCTATAGCAGCAACACTTAGTTGCTTATCTTTAAATAAAGTCATTAAAGCAGGGTTACGTGCAACAACAGACGCGTCGTCTGCGATAGATGCTTCACCAGCATAAGCACGGCCTAAACCTGATGCGTTTTGCTCAGCTAATTGAAACGCAGCTGCAAAAGAGTCAGCTGAAACAAATGCAAGCGAGGCTGCGATAAGCGTTTTAGAAAATTTCATTGTTGTGTCCTTAACCAAACTCACTGTTTGGGTAGCTATGTGTGTTGTTACTTATATTCAAAACCCGGCTACACTACATTAATTTTTAGAAAAAAACTTCATGATCACACCAAAAACACCTAAAAAACACGTTTTTTAACTACATTTTAACAACTATTTAAAACTCATCGGATAAGAAATATGTTATTAGAGCAATTACTCTAAATGTAATTAATTATCATTTAGATTGACATGGATTACACCGCATTTTAAACTCTTTTTAAAATAACCAAAGGGTTAAAACTGTGCTGATTGTTCTAATTATGGTGGGTCTTATTTTTTGTGGAGCCAGTGTATTTTTCTTTTATAAGGCAAATTACTGCGCGTGCACACAGGCCGGACAATGCGACAACCCTGTTAATCGTTACTGGCTAGGCGCTATGTTAAATGCTGTTGTATCGCTCATATTTTGCTGCACAGCTTTACATGTAGAGCTTGGCACTTTGTTGTGGTTGTTACTAATGGGAAGTTGCTTTTTAGGCGCGTTTATATCAGCTCAGGCAAACCAAAAGCGCCGATGTATTAAGGCTAAACGAGCAGATGATCTTTTAACAAACGAGATAAGTTAATTTGATAATCCATGGGCTTTACACTAGCTAAAATTTTAAGCTCTTGGTTGTCGGTACTCAAATCTATATCTTTAGGCGTTACGTGATGATTATGCTTTGCATTATAAAATAATTTAACTTTTGGCTTAATAGGGTTTTGGGTATTTCCCTCTAACACGATTGCTAAACGCTCGTTAGTTAATTTAACAATACTTCCCACAGGGTGGACACCTAAACACTTTATAAAGCGCTGCACTAACTCAGCATCAAATAACTTGTTGCTAGCCAATAAGTAACGTAGTGCATTAATAGGCTCATCGCCTTCTTTGTATAGCTTATCAGCGGTCATCGCATCATATACATCAACAATAGCCATAATACGGGCAGCACGACTGAGCTTTTGCTCACTTACACCTCTGGGATAACCTGAGCCATCTAATCGCTCATGATGATTTACAATCATGTCCAACATGAGTGGCGTTACCCCCTCTTCCTCTTTTGCTAATATCAGCCCTTGAGATACATGCTTTTTTACCGCACTCATTTCAATATCGGTCAGCTTAGAGGGTTTTGATAGTATACCTTGTGGTATTTTAGCTTGGCCTAAATCATGGAGTAATGCGCCCATTGCCAATTGTTGAACAACCCCTTGCTTGTACCCTAAGTACTTAGCAAACACGGCGGTAAAAATGGCACAATTGATCATATGTCGCCAGTTATAATTGTGCTTGTCTTTTACGCGAGTAAGTATGGTCATAGCGTTGGTATTTCGAAAAACGGAGCTAACTATCTCACCGGCTATTTCATCAAGTACTTTTACATTAACGGCCATGCCTGCGGTTATATCTCCATATAGCGATTTTAATTTTTTACTATGGCGCTCGTAACCTTCACTGGCTGCAGCAAACTCTTGCTCAAGCGTTATACTTGCAGGTGTATTTACGAGTTTTGATTTATCCTTGGCAGGCTTTGCCTTTGTTTGGTCACTTAGTTTTGTAGACGCTAAATTTTTATTTTTTTCAGGGGACTTGGAAGTTGGCTTGTACTTAGCGGGGATGGCTACATCGCCTTTAGTAAAATCAATTAATAGCTCAAGCACGCCTTCTGTCGCTAAACGTTTTATAATCGATTTTTCACGAACCAAACCACTGGTTTTAATTTTTATTCCATTAACACCTTCATGTTGCTTAGTTACGCTATCGACATACATGCCGGGAACAAGTTCAGTGATAGGTAGAGTAATAAGCATAAAGGTATTTAAAATAGGTAATTAAACACCATTGATAGCATTTTACACCTGTACAAGTCTAACATTTGTTTCATTTACGTTAATAAATGACTATAAAGGATTGCTTATCACTCACTTAAAAAAGTACATTTAAATAAATTTACCACGCTATTAATTAGGTGGCTTTAATCTAGTTGCTCGAAGCTAATTATTTTAATAGTTCCTCTATTGGCTGTGGTTTATGTACAGCATAACCCTGTGCGTAATCTACGCCCATTTCTAATAGAGTTTGCTTAATTCGTGAAGTTTCGACAAACTCAGCAATAGTTTTCATACCCATAACGTGGCCAATCTCATTTATTGATTTCACCATTGCATGATCAATCGGATCAACCTCAATATCTTTTACAAAAATCCCATCTATTTTAAGATAGTCCACCTTGAGGTTCTTCAAATATCCAAATGATGATAAGCCACTTCCAAAGTCATCTAGTGCAAAACGGCACCCTAGCACCTTTAGTTGGGAAATAAACTTACTGGCAAGTTCTAGGTTTGAAATGGCGGCTGTTTCGGTTATTTCAAAACAGATCTTTTCACTATGCTCACCCAAAAGGGTAAGTTGCTCTGTAATAAATATTAAAAAGTCCTCATTAGTAAGTGACTGTCCTGAAAGGTTAATAGACAAGAAGTTAACCCCTTTGAGAAAGTTAGGGTTATTTCGAATCATCTTAAATGCGTTTTCAATCATCCAACTATCTACTTTTACAATCAGTTGATAGCGCTCTGCAGGAGGTAAGAAAGCACCCGGAGGAATTATACCTCCCTGATCATCGACCATGCGCAATAGCAATTCATAATGTTTATTTTTATCGCAAGCGAGTGGCTCAATTAATTGTGCGTATATTTTAAAGCGGTTTTCATCTATTGCATCTTGAACTCTATTTACCCACTGCATTTCGCCTTGGCGCACTGCGAGCTCTTCGTCATCATCATAATGAACATGGATTCTATTTCGTCCCTTCTCCTTTGCTATATAACAAGCAACATCAGCTAACTTTAGCACCTCTGTAAAATCCACATATTTATCGGTAATTTGGATCAACCCCATGCTTACACCTATACGAAAGCTGCGACCTTCCCAAACAAATCTATAATCCTCAATTTCTTTTTGAATTAGGCTAGTTACACGATGGGCGTTATCAAATGAGCAGTTTTCCATCAATACAGCAAACTCATCCCCACCGAGGCGTGCTACCACATCTGTTTTTCTTACTACTTTTTGCAATAAAGAACCGAGCTGACGAAGTAATTCATCGCCAGCTAAATGACCACAGGTGTCATTCACTACTTTAAATTGATCAAGGTCCATATAACATAAAGCATGATCAACTCGTTTTTCAGCAGCAACTGACAATAAAAGCTCAACACGACGCTTAAACTCTCTTCTATTTGCTAAACCAGTGAGTGAATCATGAGATGATTGGTAGCTGAGTTTTTCTTCTGATTTTTTTCTTGCTGTAATATCTACATGAGTGCCCACTAAACGAGTAATTTCACCTTCCTCACTTTCAACAACAAAAGCACGAGACAAAATATTTACATAGCTACCATTTTTATGGCGCATTCTAAACTCAGCTTCATAGTGCTTAGTTTTAGATTCCATAAACGAATGGATTTTAGCAACTGCTGGAGCTAGATCGTCAGGGTGAACAAGCCTTTCCCATGTAGCAAAACTATTTGTAAGCTCGTCTTCTTTATACCCCAACATCGATTTCCATCGCGGTGAGTAATACATTTTTTCGTTAGCAATATCCCAATCCCAAAGTCCATCATTAGCGCCCTTCATGGCTAAACTTAACCGTTCTGTGTTTGCTGAGGCTTTTTGTTTTTCGAGTATGAGCATGTTTTTTTGCTGTTCTAAAGAAAGGGTTAATTCAGTAATGATATTAGATAGCTCACGTATTTGGCCATTTTCATACTCAAGTTCAGTAATATCATAAAAAATATTTAATATGATACCGGTATCCCCATTTTTTAAAGGAACGGCACTGCCAAGTACAGTACGTTTACACCCATCTTTACACTGTATAGTTAGCTGCATTGGCTCAAAACGAGTGTTCATTTTTTTGAATCGATTAATTTTTTTGTGCCACAAGTTCATCACACAGTCGCGATAATGGCTATTAGGAAGTACTTTGCCCCACCATTCATCTAATGTGGGTATATCGCTTACTCCATAACCGAACATATTAACAAACGTATCATTAGCATGGACAATAGTGTTGTGAGCGTCATTCAATACAAATGGGACAGGGGAAGAGTTAAATATATGTATAAATAAATCATTACAACAGGCGTTTTTTTCTAGCTCAGATATTTTGGCATCTGCCTTTGCCAGATCAAATTTAAGCTGCTCAATACTATCCATTCACTGTGTTTCCCAAAAGTACGAATGTATTAATACACCTTTGTTCTGTTGATGTATTTGAATAACACAAACACAACGCACCAATGGCGTAATTAGATATCTATCATAATCAAAACAATAGGCAGTAAAATCTATTTAAGCAAGATGGTTAATACTTAGAAAAGGAGTGAAACGCAGGTAAGGTGTTGGGCATAGTTAAATCAAATGGCGCTCTCGGTAGGGATCGAACCTGCAACTTAGCCTTAGTAAAAACCTATACCCTGACAATCGATTATAGGAATAAAATATGCCTAACCTTTAAATTATTAATTACAGGTATACCCTAAATATTTAATACTTATGAGTCCCTTTTATTTGCATCACCACTTTGAGAAAAAACTATAGTCAACTAATATTTAAAAGGGAAAAAGATTTTCCAGTTGTCGTAAGCTATTTTAACTTTTACAAAATAAGATACATTTTTTAAAAAGCTAAACAACACACTTTAAGCAAACACCTTAACCTGCTCTCTTATTATACCCAATTCAGATGTGGATTAAGAAACTTGAAGCTATAAAAATAATGCCCGAAAAAAGCCAAACTCCACAGTACTTCACCCAGTAATTACTATTCAGATAAGTGACATTAGGATTGTTAGAGTCAATTAAAATTGTACAATCAATCCCATTTTTAAACTGGGCTATAAGCTGATGATCAAATGCAATATAAACACTATAAATATTGCTTTTAAATTCATAGCTGACTAATATTTTTTTGTAGTAGAAAAGCTCTAAATTGCGCACATTATTATCAATTACATTGTTAATGTTTACAATTTTACAAACTCGCCAATGGTGCTTATCATAACGAATCCTGAGCCATCTTATAAATGTTAGTAAGCTCAACATAACGAAACAAAGCCCTAATAATAAAAGTAATAAGCTACTCATTTTTTTAATGACTTATAAATATAATGTGCAGTTATAAGATCACTTAACGCTGTGCCAACAGACTTAAATACTGTTATATCGGATTCACATTTTCTCTCATAGTTATTTTTTTTAGCTAGATCCGCAAGCTCGCCGGATATATTAGCTTCATCAAAAACTCCCTCAGAAATAGGAATCAACAATTCACCAGCTTCAGCAAGAACATTCTCCTTGCTATCTACATATACCTTACTTTGTGCGATAGTAACACTGTCACATTCGCGCGAGTCGCAGCGATGATTACCAATCAAATCAACATGCGTACCAGGCTTTAACCAACCACCTTTAAATAATGGCGTTGGTGAACCTGTTGCGCAGCTGATCACATCGGCACTTTTAATAACTTTTTCACAACTTTGTCCGATAACAAACTCAATATCAGTAAATGCACGCTGTAAGCTATTGTGTAAAACAGCAACTTTATCTTGATTACGCCCAATTAACGTTACACATTTAAAATCGCGCACACTCAAGTGTGCTCGAACCATATACTCAGCTAAATTGCCGCTGCCAAAAAACACTAAATGCTGGCTATCTTTTCGCGATAAATAGTAGCTTGCCAAAGCAGATACTACAGCTGTGCGCCAAAGTGTTACACGTGTACCATCAACTAGAGCAAGAGGTTCACCATGAGCGCGAGAGAACAGCATTATTTTTGAATAAAGTGACGCATACTCACTATCAGTATTACTTGGAAAGTAGGTAAATGCCTTTACTCCAATAACCTGTTCATTCCATGCTGGTAATACGGCAAATGCGTCATGGTTTGTGTCTGTTTTATCTAACTCATACACATGACGCTTGGGCATAGTAAACTGCTGAGCAAACCCTTTTTGTAAAGCAATGCGAAGCGAGTCAAAATCTAGGACAGCATCAATTTGCGTTTGATCTATTACTTTCATCCTACCCCTCCAATTCGAACGGCTTAGGAGCCTGGGTTAATACTTCATAACCATTTTGAGTTATTAAAATATCGTCTTCTATTCGCACACCACCAAAATTCGGAATGTAAATACCAGGTTCAATCGTGATCACATTACCTGCCTCTAATACATGACGGCAATTTTTATTAATAAAGGGCAACTCATGTAAAAACAAGCCAACTCCATGACCCAACCCTTGCCCTGCCCATTTACCAAAACCAGAGTCATCGAGTACTTTCTGTGAGATATTTTGTAAGTCTAGACAGTCAACACCTGCTTTGAGTAGGTTGATCGCTGCTTGCTGAGCATTGCTTACGCTTTGATAGATTGCTGATTGTTTCTTTGAAGCTTTACCAAGTACATAACTGCGAGTCATATCAGAGCGGTAACCATTCACCACTGCGCCAAAGTCAAGAGTAATAAAATCACCTTTAGATAGAGTACGTTCACTCGGGCTGCCATGAGGCAGTGCACAACGCTCTCCAAACATTAAAATAGTGGCAAACGACATTCCTTCAGAGCCTAGTTTTTGCATTCTGAATTCAAGTTCCAGCGCTAGGTCTCGCTCTGTTACACCTTCTTTAAAATAGGGTAATGTTTGTCTAAGCGCTTCGTCAGCAATGGCCGCAGCCGCTTTTATTTGCTCGACTTCCCAATCATTTTTAACCATGCGTAAACGTTCAACCATACCGGTAACTTGTGTAACTGTATGACTAGTTAACTCACTTGCCACTTGCTGCCAAAGCGCAACATCAATAAAAGCGGCATCAAAACCTAATTGACTATTAGTCGTTAAAAAACGATTTATGCACTGACCTAATGTTTCACTATCACGATCACGGCTGACAACCTCAAAGCCAATAGACTCTTCTTGAGCTCGGCCAAAATAGCGATAATCGGTTATTAGTACACTTTCCTCCGCAGTTATTAACGCGTAAGCAGCATTACCGCTAAAGCCACTTAAGTAACGAATATTTTCATGGCCTAATACGAGTAGCGCTGTTAACCCATTTTTTTTTAATGCCTGCTTTAGTAATTGTTGGCGAGAGGTAAATTGATTTTTCATCGAAATATAAATCCTTGCTTTAGGGGATCATTTGGATCAATTAAAAAAGTATGTTTGCCAGTGACAAAAGCTTCACCGCTCACTCTAGGTATTACTGCATGGGTATCAGCTAACATGCGTTGCGCTTTTAGCTCAACTGAAAATATAGAGCCTAAAATACTCTCTATTTTTATTTGCTGTCCTAATTTAAGCCTGCCTTTTGCAAACTCTAATGCAGCTCTGGCACTCACGCCGGTACCAGTAGGGCTGCGATCTAATTCGCCCTCAGCAAAAATGCAGACATGGCGGCTAAATACAGAATGACTTTTTTGTGAATTTGAATAGAAAATCACCCCATATAAAAAACTTAATGCATCATCGGTCGGGTGTTTTGGTTGGTAGTGGCTATTAACATCCTGCTTAATGATTTTTCCTAAGCTAATAATTTGTTCATGATTGTTGGGCGCCAAACTTACATCCAAAGTATCAGCATCTACAAAAGCATAATAAGCGCCGCCATAAGCAATATCACAATTGACGGTACCAAACAGAGGTATCTCTATTGGCATATCAAGTTTTTCTGCATAACTTGCAACATTATCAAAACAAACACTTATTAGTTGGTTATTTCGAAGAGTAATATACGCCTTGATAAGCCCTGCAGGTGTATCTATACGTAATTCATTAACGCCTTCAATAAAGTTGCAAATGCTGCTATCTTTAGCTGCTGTGGCAAGCGCAATGATAGCGTGACCACACATTGTGCTATAGCCTTCATTATGTAAAAACAGTACGCCAAAATGGCTATCTTTACGTTCAGGTTTTGTGATCAACGCGCCGTACATATCAGCATGACCTCGGGGTTCGAACATCAGTGCTTTACGTAGGTGATCGAATCTTGTTAGGCAATCAGCTCGCTTTTCAATCATGGTTTGCCCTTGTAGTTCAGCAAACCCATCAATGATTATGCGTAAAGGTTCACCGCCGGTATGCATATCAAGAGTATCCACTTGCAGCCAACCATCTTTAGGCTGTTGCCAATGAGAATATAAACTGTTCGTCATAGTTAACCTTAAAATTTATACGAAAAATGCCAAGCAGTTTCCTGCTCAGCATTAAGGCTGTATGGCTCAAATGAGCATGTGCTTAAACATCAAAACAACACACTAAATTACCCTAAGATAAATAGCTTAGTCCGCTGTTTTCAAACAGCTGTTTCACTAGGGAGTTAAAACTCTATACGTGCAAGTAAAGACACATAACGCGCGCCTTGACGCCCCGTCACGAGTCCATAGTCTGGATTCAGTTCTAAGCCATTATCACCGTACTGCGCACGCTCTTCATTGATTGACATAGCACTATCACCATCAAATAAGTTATAGACGGTGCCTTTTAAAGTCATATTGGTACCAAAAAAGTCCGTGTAATAGGTCAATGACATATCGATATTCGTTAACCAAGGTAGGTTTCCTTTGCTACCACGAGGAGCTGGATTACCATTTTCATCGTAATGTGATGCTTGATCATAATATTGACTAATACACGCATCCCATGGATTCCCTTCAGCACAACTATCAACGCCCGCTGGATGAACTGAGAAGTAACTTTTGGGGCGGCCTGACGTAGTCCGGGCAACAAGACCTACTGTCAATGCTTCAGTAATATTGTAGGCACCACTAAATTTAAGAGCATGACGGTGGTCGTTAGGTAAATTACCATAACCGTGATCCATCAAGTCACCGTAGTCATAAGAAGTTGTCCAGCCTGGGTCGGCTTGATCATTATCCGTTTTAACTAATCCTTCAGTATTACCATAACTATGCGACCAGGTATATGAGGTGTTAATACGTAAATCATCCGTCACATTGCCGTCTAAGGTAAACTCAAGTGCTAAGTACTTTCGCTTCGCCTCTGGTAAAGCAAGTTCATCAGCACTTAAATTAACCTCATCAATCTGCCCATCACCGTCAAAATCATATGACATTTGAATAGCTTCACCTGGGTTATTAAGCACATAATAAGAGCCTTGACCCACGTTATCGGTAATGCCCATTTCTGCCAGCTTTTTAGCTAATACCGGGCCGACATCAGTGTCTTCAACACTGCGTCCAAGATCACGATAAATAGCGCGTACACCTGCTGACATAGTATCGAACACTTCTTGCTGATAGCCGATAGTAAATTCATCACTGTACATTGGTTTTAATGCAGATGAAGCAATCAACCCTGGTTCAGTAATACCACGCTGGCGCCAACGCCTATCTCGCAGCATATCTCCTCTGCTTGGCGAGCCATCAGCCATTAAACTTGGTGCACCGTTTGCGTCTAGTTCATCTAACTCAAAGTACTCAAACCATTCAATCGAAGCAGATCCTTGAGTTATATTCATGTTCGCAGATACGGGTTGGAAATAACGTCCATATGTAGCAAAGATCTTAGCACTGCCATCACCCGACACATCATAAATAGCTTGCAAACGCGGTGCTATTTGATTGTCAATATCAACAAAGGCACGACCATCTGATACCGTGTTTTCAAACTGGCTATAGCGTAGCCCCATGTTAAGCACTAAACTATCGGTTGCTTGCCATGAATCATTAATATAAAAAGCGAGTGAAGTTGTATCAGAATCGACTTCGCGACTTCGTACTCGTCTTTCTATATAGTCACTCCCCAAAGGTGCACCTGATATATCATTTTCACCGGCAGTTTTAACTGTCCACCAACCCTCTGCATCACCTATGCCGTTTTGGCCTTCAAAGTAATCAACTTTTACATTAGTGTAATCGACACCAAACTGGATTGAGTGCATGTCTAGATCCCAGTTGAAATCAACTCTTGCTTGGTCGCGCGTAAACTCTTGTTCAGTCACAGACGAGTTTGTATGTTGACTCAAAGTGACAAAGCCATCACGTTCATCCCAAACACCTGGCTTTGGTGATGCAACCACATTTTCAACGTTTTCAGTCACTCGCCCAACGACTGCTGAAACAGAAAAAGTATCAGTTAGGTAGCCATTATAATTTAAGCTATATACTTTACCGCCATCTTCCCCTGGCGCATCCACACCTTGTTGCTCACCAATCACATCCTCTTGCCAGCTATAAGCAAAGGTTTTATCGGTCCAAGTGCGCTTATTATTCATCGCTGAAAAACCCACAGAGTGATCTTCGTTTATAAACCAATCTACTTTTGTGAACCAGCGGTCTTCATCACGCTCAAAGTCAGAAAAAGTTGTTTGCCCTGCGCCTGTAGACTCTTCACGGCGAGGTGCGAATAAGCCATAAAAAAACAGGGTATCTTCGATGATTGCACCACTAGCCCATAACTGCAGTTCTTTAAAGTCGTAACTACTTTGCTGTGTATTGGTGCTAATTGTGCCATTTTCTTGATAAATAGAATCGTGCTGGCTACGTAAACTATCAGGATCCCAACGTACTTCTGCCCCGAAGTTAAAATCATTATCGCCCGATTTAGACACCGCATTAACAATACCGCCAAGTGCTCCACCAAATTTTGGACTAACACCCCCTGTTTTCACTTGCGTTTGTGAAATAGCTTCCCATGGCAAGCGAATTGAGCCCAGACCTGTACGAATACTGGTTACGTTTAAGCCATTAAAGTAATAACCATTTTCAGCTGCTGATGAACCACCAAAGCTCGACGCACCATTAAAATTTGCGCCGCCCGGAGCGGCAGTGCCTGGAGCTAGTAAAGCGATACTTTCAAACCCTGTGTTTACTGGCATTGCTTTTAATTCAGCATCACTGAATGTTAAACCCGAAGTAGATGAGGCCATATCAACACGGCGAATGGCGGATCCCGTAACGGCAATACGCTCAATATCGCTACCTGCTTTGTATAATTGTGCATCGAGAATAATGGATTGCCCAATCGTCACAGCGACATTTTCTTCAACTAATGGCTCAAAACCTTCTTTACTAATGGTTACATCATAAGTGCCCACTGGCACATTGCGCAGTAAATAGTCACCATCATTATTACTGATAATGGTATACACTAAGCCTTTACTTTTATGTTTTAAAGTTATTGTAGCCCCTGTTAAATCGTTGCCAGCTTGTGCCACTACATGACCTTTAACAATGCTGCTACCATCAACGGCCTTAACAGCAGGAGCCATCATTAATGCTGCTGTTACCGCCGTTGCTAATAACGTTTTTACGCCTGTTCCCCGAGTTTGCTTCTTATTATATGTAAACATGTAAATGTTCCTTTGATTTTTGTTGTCTGTCTAACCTCGACAACAAAAATATACACACATTACATATTGTATACAATATTAAATATACATAAAATTCACATTAAAAAATAACCAACTGATCTTAATAGTAAAAAAATTTATGAACTTTCGACCCAACAGAAAGGAGCTATTTATGGTGTTAATTGGAATAATAAAAAGGAAGGAAGACATCGCTACTGTCTTATTGCTGCTGGAAAGCTAAAGCGATGCCTAAAGTTATAAATTAGAGTTTAGTAGCCTGTATTCATTGCCACGTATACTTTTTATTTACTTTTTTCGTCTTCTAATTTTATGAGTAATTTTTTTATATCGTTTTTAGCTTTAACAATATGATTTTTTAGAAATTCACAGGCTTTTTTACTGTCTTTAGCACGACATAACTCAAGTAAAGTACGATGCTCCTCAGGAGCTGTTGTTAAACCACCAGCTAATAAAATATGCATACGTACATAACGCTCAGAGTTTTTACTATACATATCAACTAACTCTCGGGTTTGTGGTCTTGAAGCACGACAGTATAATTTAGCGTGAAATTGACTATTTAAATCTCCAGTAGCTAAATGAGTATCACCTGCCTCCATAGCGCTTTCGAGCTCAGTTAATATTAGCTCTGCATCAATTAAATCCTGATCAGTTAAGCTATTTATCGAATGCTTTAGTAGTTCCGCTTCGAGCAATGCTCTTAAATCAAAAATCTCATCAATTTGAGATGCCGAAAGCTGTGTAGCAGTCGCACCTTTATGAGCTTCAAAGTTGACTAACCCTTCAGCTTCGAGTTGAAGCAAAGCTTCACGTACTGGAATCCGACTTACGTTTAGCTCAGTGGCTAATGCTGCTTGACGTAGCGGATCACCCGCTTTGATTTCACCTGAAAGAATTTTTTCGCGGATAGCTTCTGCAACAAGCTGAGTTCGAGTTTTATGTTCTATGGCCATAGTAATTTCTATAAATTGCATTTAATATGCATTATACCTATGAAAACACGCATGCCAAGTTAGAATCCTTCATAATAAAGAGATAGCGGGAAATGCAATTTCCACTCCCGCTACAATTAACTAAGACTGATAGCAAATTGGTCGCAAAAATCTCAACATTGCATTTAACCCAACAGAAGTGCTGCGAACATCTGTGGAGCTTGGAAAAGGTCCACCATGGTTCATTGAGCCACATACTTCTACGCCGGTTGGCATTTGATTGTGTATTAAACGCCCTACTTTGTATTTCAGCTCTTCTATAACGTGTTCAGCTTTAGCTAAATCATCAGCGCTGTCATGCACACTTGCCGTAAGCTGCCCTTCAAGCGCTGCTACTAGTAAGCTTAACTGCTCCATGCTTTCATAACGAACCAATAAAGCGGCTGGGCCAAATACTTCTTCACGTAACATTGGAGTTGCTAAATAAGTATCAACATTACATGCAAATACGTGGGCATTACCATGAAAGTCTTCTGTGAGTTCCCCTTTAGCAATAAGCTCTACGTTTTCGAGCTCACTGCGCTGGCTAACTTGCTTTTTAAAGGTCTTCACAATACCTGGGGTTAATAAAGTATCTGAGGCGGCTGCACTAATGCAGTTGGCTACCTCGGCTTCTAATTCATCACAGCCCGTTGGTACCAGCCATAAGCCAGGACTGGTACAAAATTGGCCATTACCCATTAGCATTGATTGGCAAAGAGCTTCACCCATAGCTTTACCTTCATTTTGCGCTTTATTGGGTAAAACTATTTGTGGGTTTATGCTACCTAGCTCACCATAAAATGGAATTGGTTCTTGGCGTTTCGCTATAGTAGCTTGCAGTAAGTTAGCCACATTAAACGACCCAGTAAAACCGACTGCTTTAATGGCCGGAGCTGCGACTAATTGATGCGAAATATCGTAAACATCACTTTGCAGCACTGAAAATACACCTAGCGGCATATCACATTCTTTAATCGCAGCAAGCGCTGCACGAGCCATTAGCTCCCCTGTGCCTGGATGCGCAGTATGATTTTTAACAACCACTGGGCAGCCTGCTGCAAGTGCGGCGGCGGTATCCCCTCCGAGTGTTGAAAATGCATACGGAAAATTAGACGCACCAAATACAGCTACAGGCCCAAGCGGTAAGTAATTAAGCTCTGTACGAGGTTTAGGTAGTGGCGAGCGATTACTATCAGCTTCATCAAGCAGCTTTAAACCTAGTGGTGAATCTGGGTTTTCACGCAGTGCACTGGCAAATGCTTTTAACTGATTAACCGTACGCATTCGCTCACCTTGTAAGCGTGCCATAGGTAAATTGGTTTCTTGCGCGGTTTGCGTTAGTAAATCATCGCCAAGTGCTAAAATTTGCTCTGCAATACACTCTAAAAAATCTGCACGCTGACTAAAACTCGTTTTTCTGTACTCGATAAAAGCATTATCAGCAGCATCAACTGCCGTATTTAACTGAGTACTCGTTACATTAAAGTAGCGTGTCGATAATGGTTGATTTTTAGCCGGTGAAAAGGCTTGAAATTCACCTTGCTCAGCGCGACCTTGCCATTGTCCGGCAATTAGGCTTTGTCCTGTTAATGTCATGCTTTTCTCCTCGTTAAATTACTTGAAACCCATAGGCATATGGGTCGTCGTCATCTACTGTAATGGTGCTCGTTCCGGTTACCCGAGACCAGCCGCGAATGCTAGGTAAAATAGCAGTTTGACCTGCCACTTCAGACACCTGCTCTATACAGCCAATAAATTGGCTGCCAATATAACTTTCATGAATAAATGCATCGCCTTGCTGCAATAAGCCTTTACTAAACAACTGAGCCATGCGGGCGCTAGTGCCTGTTCCGCATGGTGAGCGGTCAATGGCTTTATCTCCATAAAAAACCGCATTAGCCGCATCTGAGTTGGAATTTTTGGGTGAGCCAGTCCATAACACATGGCTAGCACCTTGAACGGTAGAGTCGAGCGGATGGATACATTGTATTTTGGTATTAATAGCATCACGCACTAATGGGCTGTATTTGAGTAATTGCCCTGCACTAAAATGTTCAATACCTTTAAAGTTGCCCTGTGGTTCAACAATAATATAAAAGTTACCACCAAAGGCGATATCAACCTTTAATTCGCCCAACTCTGGAATATTGATACATATAGACTGATGCGCTAAATAAGCAGGCACATTGTAAATTTTAACCCACTGCACTTTACCACCAGTCATTTCATAATTGACCTGAACTCGTCCTGCTGGCGTATCCAGTTTTAAAGTACCGGGGGTTTTAGCATGTAGCAAACCATGCTCTAAGGCGAAGGTAACAATACCCATTGTACCATGACCACACATAGGTAAGCAGCCGGAAGTTTCTACAAATAAAATGGCTGCATCACCATCTTCGCTAGTAGGTGGGTATAAAAAACCGCCCGACATCATATCGTGACCTCTGGGCTCAAACATGAGCGCTTGACGGATCCAGTCATGGTTAGCTAAAAAGTCCTGGCGCTTTTCGCTCATGGTATTTCCCTGTAACAGAGGGTGGCCACTTGTTATAAGCCGCACAGGGTTACCGCAAGTATGGCCATCTATACAAAAAAATGTTCCTTTGCGCATCACTTAATCCAATTTAGGTTTATTTACATCAACACAATACGCTTTCGCAGTATCGTTAAGCGTTGATGAAGAAGTTTTTTCATTTACAACCAGTAGTTTAAAATCTGCTATAGCTTTTACTATAGCGCTGCCAACTAGTTGCCATGTAGAGCTAACTAACTCATCACTATTAAACTGAGCGGCCATTGCTGGGTTTATACCATGCCAATTGGTTTTCATTTGCCTATTCCGAACTGAATTTATGCTTGATATGATAAGTATATTGTATACAATAATCAATATCCTATTTTGATATTAAATTTATAGGTACACACCCTTAAAAGATTACAAATAACTAATTACACATAACCAATTGAAAGTTATAACTAAAAATGAGTTAGAAAGAGCTTGTAGAGTTTTTTCTTACTACTTGTCAGTAAATACAATATCGATTTATTTTTTAAAAAACGTATAGCGTTTTACTTTTATCATCAGGGGAAGGTAATTTTGACCAATACAAGAACTCAAAGAGTCGCCGTGATCGGTGCCGGTGTAATTGGTATTTGCACAGCTTTACAGTTACAACAAGCTGGCTTTGCAGTGACGCTATACGATGAAAATGGCCTAGCGCAAGGCTGTTCAAAAGGTAATGCTGGGCACTTTGCCACCGAACAGGTATTTCCTCTAGCGCAGGTAGCATTATTAAAAAAATTACCTGCTATGCTTTTTAACCCATTAGGACCATTGCGCATTGATTGGCGCTATGCAATAAAAGCTCTCCCTTGGTTTTGGCAGTTTATTAAAAATATGCCTACTGCCAGATTTATCGCACATACACACGCTCTCAAAGCCTTAAATGAACATGCAATTCATGCTTATGAAAGATTATTAGCAAACTATCAACTGAGCCACCTGCTTACTAAACAAGGTAGTTTACTTACCTTTGAAAAAACCCCATTGGTTGATGTGCAGCGCACCTTGGCTATGTATCAAGCGCAAGGAATTAAAGTAAAGCTACTTGATACAAAGCAAGTACATGCTCTAGAGCCCAGTTTATCCGACAAAATAAATCACGCTTTATTATTTGAAGACGTTGCTCATAGTATTGAACCACATTTATTTTGTATCCAATTAGCGCAAAAGTTCAGTTTATTAAAAGGGCAATTTCGTCAACAGAAAGTAGTTGCTATCACGCCTAAAAGTGAAGGTTTTATGGTGAGTGATGAACAAGATAGTCTCAATTTCGATAAAGTCGTGATCGCAGCGGGTGCTTGGAGTGCCTCTCTCATCGAGCCGCTTGGGTACACAGCACCTTTAGATACCGAGCGTGGTTACCACTGTATGGTTAATATTAACCATGGCCTAACACGGCCCGTAGCTTCTGCTGAACGGAGTCTTATCATGACCCCGATGAGTCAAGGGTTAAGAGTGGCAGGCACAGTGGAGTTTGCGGGTATAAATAGAAAGGCTAACAATAAACGTGCATTAGCTTTACTGCCCCATGCACAAGCGTTATTAGCTAGCCAGCCTCTTAGTGCCACGACTACATGGATGGGCTGTAGGCCATCATTGCCTGACTCATTACCTATAATAGGCCAAGCCCCCAATCACAATAACCTGTACTTTGCCTTTGGTCATCAGCATTTAGGGTTGACACAAGGAGCCATAACTGCCGAGTTAATTACAGATTTGTGTCTCAATAAAGCCCCCTCCATAAATTTAGAGCCATATTCTATAAACCGGTTTATGCGCTAATTCTTTAAAAATTATAATTAAACAAATACATAGGAGAACCTAATGATGACCAAAGGTATTAGTACTCAAACGAAAGAACAAGCACTTGCTAGTCTTTCCAATATGACTCGCGATTTAATTCCCATTCAAGCTGATGAGCATCTAGCCCGTATTGCCCGTGCTCAAGAGTATATGCAAGCCAATAATGTTGATGCCATTTACTTAAATGCAGGGACTAACCTTACTTACTTTACGGGTATGCGCTGGTACGCAAGTGAGCGCATGGTCGGTGCTATTTTACCCGCGAAGGGCGAAGTACAATATATAGCCCCTGATTTTGAAATTGGCTCTCTCAATGGCTTTAAAGTTATAGAAGGCCCAATTCGCGGCTGGCTTGAACACGAAAGTCCTTATGCATTATTTGTCAAAGTGCTCACCGAAATGGGCATTGCTGAGAGCGGCACTGTAGGGATTGACGAAAGCGCGCAGTTTTTCATTTTCGATGGCATAAATAAAGCGCAAACAGGCTTAAACCTCGTTAATGCACAGCCTGTTACAGCTCATTGCCGCATGCATAAGTCAGCCAATGAACTAATGCTAATACAGCGTGCGATGGATATGACCTTAAAAGTTCATCAGGCCACAGCCAGCATGCTATATGAGGGTATAAGCACAACTGAGGTAGAAGAATTTATTAAACAGGCGCACAAAAAAGTTGGCGCGCCTGGTAACTACTTTTGCATCGTTTTGTTTGGCCTCGCGACATCATTTCCTCATGGTGTCAAAGAGCCACAAACTCTTAAAAAAGGAGATATGGTTTTAATTGATACTGGCTGTAAAGTACACGACTACTTATCAGATATTACACGCACTTACGTATTTGGTGAAGCTACAGACCGCCAACGCCAATTTTGGAATTATGAAAAAGCCGCACAAATGGCCGCTTTTGATGCAGCTCAAACAGGTCAAAGTTGTGAGAGTGTCGACAACGCTGCCCGCTCATACTTAGCAGAGCAAGGCCTTGGCCCTGAGTATCAAACACCTGGCTGCCCACACCGTACCGGTCATGGTATAGGCTTAGACATCCATGAATGGCCTTACCTAGTCGGCGGCGATAAAACACCTCTAGCCGCAGGTATGTGCTTTAGTAATGAGCCAATGCTAGTTGTACCTGGTGAATTTGGTGTGCGTTTAGAGGATCACTTTTATATTACTGAAAATGGTCCAAAGTGGTTCACTGAACCCGCTCATAGCCTCGAAAACCCATTTGGGTTATAAGATAAATATACTCATTGCTGCACGGCGAATACTTACCGTGCAGCTAATTAGTACTTGAAAGAACTAGACAACGAATTAGCCTAACAAGTCCAAAGCTTTAAGCCTCTCTCGTGCTAAAAGATATCTTGCACGAACGTCATCAATTTGCTGTTGAGTTAATTTATTACCGAAAGTACGAAGTCCACCATCCTTATCGTCATGATGAATTCCAAATGCGCACTTCAGGTACTCCATAAGTAGCGGTTGAGCATCCAAGTAAGAGATGGAATTCATAGCCTGAGAAATTTTGTTAGCCTCAGCCCATTCCCCTTTATTTACATACTCCTGCATCGTCACACTCGCTTTTGGAAAGATACAACCTACACCTGTGATCCCGCCACATGCTCCTGCTAGTCCGGCATGCACAGTGACAGTGTCTACACCTGCCAAAATTTTTGCATCTTTGTTTTCTAACATTATCGTCTCAATGATTGAAACGTCTGACGTCGATATTTTTAACGCAGTAACTTCTGGAAGCGCAGCAAGTTTTTTAAGAAGCTCTGTTGACAGTGCATGATAGCCCGCTGCATCAGGGTTGTTATAAGGCATAATTGTAATGCCAGCCTCTTTAGCTGCTGTTGCACAAAGCGCATAATATTCATACATATCTTCATCACTAGGTGCTTCTTTGGTTTTTGGTGGCATAACCATGACTGTATCTACGCCAACAGATGCGAGTTGCTTTACAATTTCAGCTATTTCTTCTTTCGTTTCTGCCGCAGCACCACTGATCAGTGGGACACCGTATTCTTTTGCAACATCAGAAAGAGCCTCTAGTAAAGAAAGGCGCTGTTCAACACTTAGATAACTATTTTCACCTAATGTGCCTGAGCCAACAAGCCCCCCCATTTTGCTACCGCCTTTCCCTTGTACTTTTAAAATTTCTGCAGCGTACTTTTTTGTTGTATCAAAATCAATTTCAAGTACCCCAGATTCAGGCTCTTTTAGCCATGTGAATACGGCCGGCATAACTGAAAAGCGCCAATCTGTGTTCGTTGTTTTCATCATATTTCCTGTTGCTTATAAGGTAACTCCTATAAATACTAACACAAACAGAATATTGTATACAATATTCTGTTTGTGTTGGTTCTCTTGTGATTTGTGAAGCTTAAGCAGTGGTGATTAATTTATGCCATAGTGTGATTAGTCTGGTGAACTGAATTAAACAGTGTCAATTATTGGCACCATTTACCTTGCTTTTGAGCAATTAGTAATAAGTGTGCTGCGCTCCATGAAAAGTTAGGCGCTCCTTGTTGCTCACCATTAAGCGGATTATAGTTCTCACGTATTGGTGCATTAGAAAGCAAACCATTGGCATGATTTAATAGCTTTTCACTTAGTTGCTGAGCTTGTTTGCAATAACCGTAATGACTCATACCTACTAACCCAAAGTAAGCTTGATCAAGCCATACTCGTCCACGCCAATAAATATCCGCACCGAAAGCCGGATTAGTCAGCGCAGCACTGCCAAGCGGAACGTAAGTATTAAACTCATTGTTATCAAGCATTGTTTTTACCACATCACTGGCCTGTTCCATACTCGCTACTTGATTAAACAACGGTGACCACCCTTCAGGACCTTTGCCTCTTTTTACTAAAGTCCTCCCAGCGCAACCATTCGCTAAGGGCGTATCTGCTATTTCAATGTCGTAGTAGAAGCCTGTATTTTTATCAAACATGCACCGATTGATATAATCCCTTAACTGAGCTGCTTGCCTTAAAAAGTAACTTGCTTGGTGCGGTAACTTAAGCTGCTTCGCTATTTTACTTAAATAACGGTTATCAGCAGCCATATATGAGGCTTGATCCACAGATTCTTGCAATAATGAATACCCAACTAATGTACCTGTATCATTACGATTTTCTGCAAAACCAACGTGCCAGTCACCACGAATCCCGCCGTTTTTTATATAACGATTTAACTGTTGATTATTTATAAAACCAAACACAGCAGCATCATCACGACCAGATTCCCAAGATGCGGCTGTTTGTGCCGGAACTTTAATTTCTAAGGTTGCTTCATCGCTTAGGTAAGTCCTATAGCTTTTTAAGCCACTTCTTGTTCGCCAACCTGCCGAGGTTTTTACTTTAAATAATAACTTTTCGTCACGAGTATTATGAGCTTTATCAACAGTGGCACCATACTCTGGCACACCGTTTTTATTATGATCACGATTGCGTAGCCACCATTCACGATAAGCAACTAGTTTAGGGTATATGTGCGCGAGCCACTGAGTATCGCCTGTATTTTCAAACACCTGCCACACAGCCCAAGCTGCCAAGCTTGGCTTAGTATTACGCTCATTCCAATTTGTGCCGTCCCCACCGCGTTTTGCACTAAAATTATAGGCCACTAAGTCAGGTATAAATCCAGCATCCCATGGCCTGACAGCATCGTCTGGCGTTATTTGATGCTCAAACACAGCATTCAAATTTTGTTTAGCAAGCTCTGGATTAAATGTTACCAGTGCATATGCCTGCTTGTAGCTATCCCAAGGCCAAGTTTGATTACCTGAAAACCAGCGACCGGTCACGGCAGGACTAACGGTATCAAAACCTACTGCACCAGCTTTACTGCGCCAATTTCCAATTAACGTTTCAACACTTTTTACCGCAAGTTTTTGTAAGGCTGGCTGCTTGTTACTAATTGGCTGTGTCGCTTTATTTATATACTCTTGCCAACGTAATTTACTACGTGATAAATGATGTTCGGGTTGCTTTAAAATTTCATCAACAATCTCTCTTTCACGTACCACGTCTTGATTATTTAATAAATATGAATAGCTTGTGTAGAATGTGCGATTGTTTTTTATGTGCGTTTTGCTTGAGTAACTTAGGTCGTCATGACGTGTTTTAACCGCTAACGTTTTTTTAAGCAATAACTGTGAACTCCCCGAGGTGAGCAGATGTCCATGCGCCCTTACTTTGCCAAAACTAATCGCAATACTATTGCTGGTGACTTGCCATCGGGGGTTTAATTTCGGATAAACCACAAATGGCGAACGCCCCGCTTTTTCGGTGCCATTGTTAGCACGTAAATGGTTTATAAGTTTTCCTGTGAAATGTAATGTAATAGGCTCAGTAGTTTTAATCTGTGTTTTAACTAATGAAGTGCGATTTGTCACAAAGCGCAAAGTAAGCGTTATGTTTACCCCATCACCGCTTAGCTCTTGCACTAACGCGCCGGGTTCGCTGTAAGCCCGCATTGCTAGCTTCACTTTATTGGCCTCGTCAATTTTCTGGCCTTTATAAACAGTCAGCTTTTCTAAATAAGGTGCTATAAAATTTAAATACTCCTCAGTAACAATAGCAGGCCCGGTGAACGCGCCGGCGTTTTCATCTGTTGGTAGCAAATGTCCATGCCATGCGCCTAAATCAAAAAGAGGGCTAAAACGTTGATGATCGCCTTGCTCAAATTCCTGCATATAATATGGGCTGCCGGTTCTATCTATTAAGTTTTTATAATCAACCACCTCACTAGCAGCAGCTTCACAATGACTGATTAAAAGTACGGTGATTAAAATAAACAGATTTTTAAAAATCATTTATTTAGCCCTTTTTGTATCGCGCTAATAAATAAAAACCAAATCCGGTAACTAGTGCAATGCCTGCAAATAATAGCCACATGATTTCGGGGGATTTTATCTCTTTGACTAGGTAACCATAACTCCACCCAGACAAAAATCCAGCAAATAAAAAGCCTAATGCCATAGATACAAAGTAATAACCCATAAACATAGCAGCACTGCCTTTTGGAGCTATGCTGGCTACATACTCTTGGCTTTTTGGAGAGGTGAGCATTTCACCAAAAGCAATTAATAATATAACCGTTACCACTACTAAACCTCCCAACTGGCTTAGTAATACCCCCGCACTCATTAATAACAACACTAAAAAAGCACCTGCTGTGACAATTAAACCGCTTATTAGGACAGATATAACTTTAAAATGCTGACATTTAACACTTACTATTATTTGTAACAGAACAATAGCTGCAAAATCTAAATTAATCAGGTATTCAGGGTTTACCTGTCGGTATTTAAGCCACTGCTGCGCCACTTGCATACTTTGCTCAGCTGAAAAGTTAGAAGCACTAGCTTGTTTAAAAAATAACGCTATTTCAGCAACAGGAACATTGACTTTTAAGTGGACTAACTCTAGACGCACTGCCTCTAAATTTATCTCTTTGACTGGTGTTAGACTTTGAGTAGCAGCCAGTGTTTGCAGTTTGTTACTTAAAGCTTGAATATCAACATAAGCAAAAAAATCCACTGCTGATTGACCAAAGTAACTCAAGAGTGCAACTAAATCTTGAGTATCAATATAGTCACGTATAAACAGAGGTAGAGTATAAAAAAGTTGGTTATATACCGTCCAAAACCCCGTTAATATTGCTAAATATAGTGCAAAACTACGATTGCTAACCCTCACCGGTTGTAGATACCATTTAGACGCTTTTTGCACGCTTACGCACTTATCCCATAACCAGTTCGCAGCTAACCAAATCGTAATTAGCGAAAAAGCTTGAGTATATGTTAACCAGCTAACTCCCCCCGTCATTAAAATAATTACACTGGTAAACAGTAATAATGCGAAACGGCTGTTACCCAAAACATGTTGAGCTTGCTGTAAAACCGCTGCCGCCCCTATGCTGCTACGTAGTTTGCTGCTTGACTCACGGTAAAAGAGCAATGGAATAAAATTAACAACTATCCAAGATGCCGACATAATAAATACCGCATCCCAACTAATAGTCCGTAAATACCCAGCCACTAACGGGCCTATGAAGCCCCCCAAATTAACCATAGTGTAAAAAATACCAAAGCCTAAACCCCGGTTACTGTCGTTAGTGTTTTGACTTATAGTGCCAACTACCACAGGCTTAAAGCAGGATGCACCAAAAGCGACTAACATTAAAATCATAAAGAACGAATTAAAGTCTGTCACTTGACCCAAAAAGTAATAACTCGGCGCCATCACAATAAATGAGCATGTAAACATTTTTTTATAGCCATAGCGATCGGCAAAAGCCCCAGTGATCACAGGTAATAAATATAAAAAAAACGGAATTATCCCCTGTACTGCACCTCGCTCTGCATCACTAAATCCGACCCCCCCTTGTTCAACGGGTGTGGTCATATACACCGATGATACAGCAAAGAAACCATACCAAGCTAAACGCTCAAAAATTTCCATGGTATTAGCCAAATAGAAACCTAATCCAAAGCTACGCCAAGTTTGTTTATTTTTCTCGGTTCCCTGCTGTGCTGCTGATTGTAATTGTTGGTTATTATTCATAGTTTACTTTTTCAATTAAACACAGTATTTTATATTGCATACAATATACACTTAAAGCAAATAAAATGACAAAAATTATATCTCTCACATTATTAACTTTACTACTCACTGCCTGTCAGCCCACGCCTAATTCTAGTGCGAATAATAAGCCTAGTATTGGCAATATAAAAAGCAGCCCAAGTAAAATGCAAGCAAACATTACCGTGCAGGGCTATACCAGCACACTCAATAATATCGATATTGAGTTTTTAGGAAAAGCAATTCCATATACATACAGCGATGGCAAAATAGGAAATAGTCGGGGCTACAACTGGTGGGTAAGTAAGCACTTTGCGCTAAAAAGTGATCTACCCAAAGAGAAGGTCACGCTATACTTAGAGCTACTTGAAATGGCATATCCACATTATGTTGCTTTATTTGGTATGGCTCCCCCAAATATTGAGCGCCAACGCATTGCAGTTGTTTATGGTAGTAGTCGCTCCCGTGTACGAGAAGCCATGCTTGATGATGGTTTTTTACGTGGGGTACATAAAACGGCCGGTGGTGAAACCATGTTTTATAACCGTGCCGGATATAATTTCCCCAGCCACCGTGAGCACCATCAGCGCTATATTGTTATTCATGAAACCATGCACGCTTTTCATATGGCATTAAACGGCCATTCTACGTGGGCGCCTAATTGGATCACCGAAGGTTTAGCTGATTCTATTGCTCACCATGTTTATGACCCTGAGCACAAACAACTCACCGTTATGGTATTTGATCGCGCTCCAATGAATTACATTGAAACCGGTTTAAAACAATATTACAGTGCAAATAAACCTACAATTGAAGAAATAAATGACGATCCTGCACTAAAACGTGGACTTAATTTTTTTATAATTCATTACCTTTTAAGCTCTCCTGAACGGGCACAGTACTTTGCTCACTTTATTGAAGAGCTAAGACTAGCGAACCCACACAGCGAAGCCACACTTTCAACAGCTAACTCACTGCTTAAAAGTACTTTTAAAAATTGGTCGGAAATAGAACAAGGTTTTGCTGATTTTGTAGAAAATATCCAACCTAGTTTCCATATTGTATCAGGCCCTTGGGAGCAAGACGGTAACGCTTACTGGCTACGTAATACTCAATCAACGGCGTTATCACGATTAGATATTAATCCCCCCTCTGCTGCCAACCACCCAGTCATGGACTTTCCAGCGCCAAAACCGAGTTCACTCATTGATGTAGCAAATAAAAACCAAGTGGCCGCGCTAATCGAGTTCGAAGCTGCTCAATTACATCGAGGAAAAATTGGCATAGCATTACAAGGAAAGCGTGACCAACAAAATCTACAATATCGCCGCACTTTTATTGGTGAAGAGCAAGTGAATGATGATCAATTACTGATGCTGCTTATTGAAGATGGCAGTCACTTAATTATAAATGCACAAAGCTACGATAACTTTAAAGCAAAGCAAATAGCCCTGACACCTGAGATAAAAAGTGCATTAATTGCAGATAAGAAACTTGCAATAAACCTAACGCTCGAGCAAGCACAATTAAGCATTAACTTACACGCTCAAAGTGACAGTCAAAAAGTAACCCAACAATTTTCTATTCCCCTGAATAAGCAAATGATTTCAACACTTAACAGCGAAAAGATCAGCTTATTAGGTCAAAATAACAACCATAAAATCACTCCGTACTTATTTAACCCTACCCCCACTCGCTTGGTGTCTGTCACAGCAGAGAATGCGCTTACAAACCCTTGGCTTTTTAAAAATTATGCTCTATTAAACCGAGTGTTTAAAACCTGCCAGCAACACGCGAGATTTATACCACAATGCGATCTTGAGTTGAGTAATATTTTAGCAAAATTACCCTCTATAGAGCTGCACGATGAAGCCAGTTCTGAACTAGAGGCCTTAGAAAGTCAATATATAGCCACATTAAATAATGCTGGTTTTAGTACACTTTCCGGGATTAAATCTGATATTTATTATCACCAACAGAAGCCTTTTTTAAAAGTTGTCAATCCAACTGATTCCCCTTTAGAAATTACTGCACAAGTAACACTCATAGATAGCGCTGATAAGCCAAGCAAAACTCATCAGCTAAAACGCAACTTGACTTCAGGAACACATAATATCTCACTGCCAACAGAAATAAATGCTGATAAGATTACTATTGCGCAAACTCTCAAATGGAAGTCGTTAACGCACCAAACTACGCTCTCAAGGCGAGTAACCCCGTTTAATGGCGTTGAGTTCAATATAGTAAAAACGAAAGAGCATGAAGACCATTGGTTAGTAGCGTTTAATTTATCTGGGCCTTATTCTGGAGAAACAACTGGGGATATTATTCTAACCTCAACATTATTCGAGCAAGCCACCCCCGCAAAATCTCAACAGAAAAGTGTTGATATAGCACCTTATGAACAAAAAACATACACCTTCAAAGTAACAAAAACTGACAAACCACAACAGATTTCTGTAAAGGCCATTTTAAATGTTGATGGTGAGCCTATTCGTCTTATTCAAGAGCTAACTTTGTCCTAAGCTTAACAATAGGACAAAAGCCACTTTCGCAAGAAAGTGGCTTTTGCCTCCTCTTCAGATTACCATTGTTTAGTCCAGCGTTAACTGAGTTGATATTGCTTTCTTTCTCTTGGTATTCAGCCACCTTTGGCCTAATTTAATTACCTTTCAATGCACTCATCAATATTGAAGTTGTCAGCTTTGGCGACACTTTTGCAACGTAAGTACAATTGAATGTTTATTTATCAACTTTACATCCAAGTAGTTCAATTTATAGTTAGTTTAAAACACCAGAAAAAAGCTAAAGGGGTGTTTTGACTTTGAAGAAATGAACCTTTGCATTTGTTTCTTTATAAAAAAAGAGCCACCAGAAAACTGATGACTCCATTATATAAAGTGCGTGAGATCACGCTTTAAGTTTATATATTAACTAACGACACCCTTGACTGTTAAAGTCGACGACTAAGCTTGCACCAGTGCTATTACCAGCTACTTTTAGGTAGCCCCAGTATTCACTCTGGCCTGAAATATAAATACACTCTCCATTTCCGCTATTATTTGACTCAGCCACTTCATTGTTACCATTTGGCCAACCACTTGCAGCGTAGCTTAGACTTAAATCACCACTACCATTAGCGGTGGTGATCGCAATACCATTTTGGCCTTGAACATCTGCAATGCTAAACCACATAGGATCGCTATTACCTAGACAAATTACTTCGCCATCATTTAAGCGGCCACTGCTTCGGCTACCTTGACTAGCACACACATCTGGCACGTTAGAAGTCACTTGGGTAAATGATGCTGTTAACTGAACGTTATCAAATGCATTATAACCTCTAACCATCACATGGTATCGGCCTACTTGTGCAGGATTTATAGCACACGACTCTTCGTTACCACCAATGTAAGGGCGACAATCATATATAGCTTCACTCGGTGCTGCTTCAAAACTTACATATAAATCCGCATCACCTGTACCACCAGTTAAATTAAACATAAGGTCGCTGGCGCCTGAAGGAACATCAAAAGTGAAATATAAAAATTCATCTTGAGCGCCACTGATGTTAATTGGCTGGCTATTCAATAGCACACCATCATCAACACTACTGTCAGCTTCGATAGTTGCTACTGTAGTGACAGTTTGGCTTGCACCTTCATTATCAACCACAGTTAATGTTATGGTGTATTCTCCTGCACTTGTGTAACTATGAGTAGGATTTGCCAGATTTGAACTGCTACCATCGCCAAAGTTCCATTGATAACTGGCGATACTACCATCGCTATCATTACTACCATTACTCGTGAAGCTAATATTGTTATTTTGCATGCCAGAATATGGACCATTAATTTGTGCTATTGGTGGGGTATTAGTGCTCGTACCTGCAACTAAGTCATCGCACCACTGTACAAATTCATTCTCATAGTTATTGGCCCACTCTACAGTTTTTGATTTATAGGCACTCCAATTACCAGTGCGGGTATGAGCCAACATGGCATCAAGTTCGTTGTTGTGACGTTCAAACATAAAGCGAACAGCTAAGTAACCCCAGCGATAAATTCGATCTTGATCAAATCCATCATAGGTGGTGTCAAAAATTTGCGCTAGTGTATAGCGCGAGCCATCACTAATAGTGGCTTTTGCAGCATCGTTGTTATTTAAATTAGCAACATACTCTGCAACCCCCTCTGACCACCAGACAATATCTTCTGTGGGTGCGTTAAAGTCACCATATAAGTCGAAACGGCCATCTAAATAGTGAACATACTCGTGCTCTAAGTTCCATACATAGTGCTCTGCATTGGCATAACTTGCTTCATAAGCTATAAAATTAGCTTGGTTGCCAGCTAAAGATGGGTCACCTTCTAAATACATACCGCCATTGTTAGTATTTATACCAAAGATAGCACCTGCGTACTTGCTATAATCGTCACTACTGTCAAAAATATTTACTTGTAAAAAGTTATTGTTGTCATCAGCAACAGGGGTGTTATTTGTGGCTAGCTTATTATGAAAAAGCCCTTCTTCAGCGCCCATAGCATCACATGCTGCTGCATGTTGAATAGCTGTCATATTTTGCGAGCGAATTTTTATAGTACTACTACAGCTATAATTTTGTGACAACGCTTGTTGAGTTAGTTCATCAACAAAGCCACAAATACCGTAGTCATTACAATCTGCGTAATAACTTACAGAATCAGCTGCTGCAAGCCATACTGCATCACCATAACCAAAACTGTTATAGGTGCTAAAAATAGCTTTCAAACCAGTATCAACACTTGCTTGTATTGGCGTGCCTGAATATTGTTTTAAACGAGCTAGTTCACTGGCAGCGTTAACAATCAAGTATTGTGCATCTGAGTCTATCATCCACTGCTTTTGAGTAAATGCGCTTAGCTTAGCAACTAAGTCAGTATCAGTGCCGATAGCGGTTACAAATGCATCATTCCACTGGCCACGATAAAGTAGCGTGAAAATACCATTAACAGCACTACGCATATTCCATTTTGCAGCATAACTCTCATTGAAGCGCGTTAACCACTGCTTTACCACGTTTAAGTAACGATGCTGCTGCTCAGCACTATCCATAGTTATGATAACTTCAGCAAGTGTTTTACCGTGTCCATCATTATCATCATAAAAGTGGCTATTGTTTACAAATGCATCTATAGCATCAACTACTGCAGGCTGTACCCAAGAGCTAAAATTCACGTCAGCATTATAAAACTCAACATAAAAACCCGCACGCAAATATAAAAACAGCGCTTCTAAATCAACATCTCCACCACCAGCATAAGTCTGTGAGAGTGACTTAGCATGATTTGCAACGGCATACATGTTATCTGAACTATAAACCTGACTCTGAATAGAAGATGGCGCACTAAATAGTTCATTAATACAACTAGTACCTTGGCTCTTAAGTTCAGTGATAATTGCACTAGTGCTTGCACTTGCCATCGCACTTAAATCACAAGTGACAACGGCAGCTTGGCTGCGCATCATGAACTGATTAAGTTGTTGTGGCTGTTTTTGCAACTCAGCTATAGGGGCTTTTTCATTATGTTGGTGATCTACACCGTGATGATGTGTGCGCTCAACTTCTGCATTTTTTGGTGTAAACAAGCGCTCTTGCAGGTTAGCTGATTGAGCTAAAGAGCTTGCTCCAAGTATAGGTAGCGCCAGAATTAATGTTTTTATTTTCATAATTTACCTTTGATAATTATTGTTTTCTCTATCCAACCCGGAAAGAGAAACACTTTTGTAACATAAAATTATCATTGTATACAATATATTTTATATTTACATAGCAGTGTAAGTAGATCCTGTTGATGGTTTGACGAAAAAAATAAGGTCTGAAGTTAATCTATATTTCAACTAAGAAAACAAAGTCATTAAATATTTAGGATGAGAAGTATGGCTAGAAAGGACAAGGCTGTAGATATGCGTAAATGTAAATACACCATAAACTTGTATTATGTAAAAGTAACGAAATTAACAGCTCTAAAAATTAAAATAGTTTTAAGTTGGTCACACTCAGGTCACCATTTTTGATATGTTAGTAGATACTATCAATAAAGGAAAGGGACCAAATGGCGCTCTCGGCAGGGATCGAACCTGCAACTTAGCCTCCGGAGGGCCACGTGATATCCATTTCACCACGAGAGCACATTTGCTGCCGCCACATCAACTCGCGATATCAATGTGTTAGCATGCGCTAATGATAAAGCCATCTTTACACAAATGCTAGCGACATTAGTTTATATGATTACTAATTAGGCACTTTTGAATAAAACATGTGACTATTTTATAAAAACGCGTTATTTATTAATATTCGATAAAAATAGTTACGCTTTAGCAACATTTTAACTATCATTGTCACAGTAATGAAAATATTTAAAAGAGGAATTAATAATGAGTTTGATGTCTACGGAGCAAGTTGCAGAATTTTTAGGTGTAAAAGAAGAGCGCGTAAAACGTCTTGCACGTGAAAGTTTATTAATCGCTAAGTCAGAAGATGAAAACGGCGAACCGCAGTTTGATGCAGATGAAGTAGCAAAATATAAAGAGTTAGCAGCGCGTTTTGGTGGCCTTTAAAAGCCACATGCTGCAATAAGTTTTAGCAGCTGCGCGCGTAATTTTTTTGCTGGAGCTCTTATGTCGCGCTGCTCATACCAACCAATACTTAAAACCAAAAATAACAGCTTATAACAATTAAGCTTATCGGTTGATGTTACAAACCCTACCTGTTTATCTTTATATTTAGCGTAACTATTTAATAACGCATCATCGTTATTTTTATTTAGCTCAAAGCTAACACTTAGCGCTGCTAAATCAAAATACACGTCGTTAGTTTTAGCGTACTCAAAATCAATTAAGTAGCTGCCTGACTCATTCACTATTAAATTATCTTTAATTAAATCGTTGTGGCAAAAACCTAGCTCGATAGGCATGGCTGCAATAAAGTTAACAGCTGCACTAATTTGCTGCTGATGCTCCAAATACACTGGTGAGCATTTGTAACAGCTTAGCTCCTGGGCTATGTTCATTGGCTCAGTGCTAGCCGAGTAAGCATGGACAGTGACAAGTTTTTTAATCACGTCGTCGATTGATAGACTCTTTGCGGTACTACCGTCAAAGTAATTAAACACAGCCAGTTGATTTTGTTTATCAAGCCAAACGGGGGAAGGACATATATTTGACGCACTCAGGCGACGCTGTGCCTCTAAGGCATATTCTGGCCAATGGTCTTTGTAACGCTTTAATAAATACTTCCTTTGAGTCGTATTTATTAACACATTTTCGTTACTTAAACCTTGTGATAAAGGCACGCATGAAATAACGCTACTTGGTGCTATAAACGCACGGCATTTGTTTATAAGTGCATTGTAATCACTCATAAATTAAAGCTGTGCGAGTGGCTTAGCTTGGCTTTGCTCGTATTCTTCATACCAAGTTTTAAAGCCCCACCCTGCCATAATGGTGTAAAACACAAAAAGCGCTAATGTTGGGTAGTAGCCTTTTTCGTAATATAAATACATAGACGCTGCGTCTATGACTATCCAATACAACCAGTTTTCAAGGATTTTTTTGGCAACTAAGTAAGTCGTCACAACGGCAAAACAGGTTGTAAAGCTATCGAGGTAGGCAAAATCAGCATGCGTATAGTTAGTCATAAAATACCCAATGCCTGTTGCCGCAATAGAGGTAAGTATGATTAAAAGCGCATGACGTTCCATAGACCAAGAACTAATACTCAGGTTGTTATTATTAGCTTTGCCTTTTCGCCACACAACCCAGCCAAATACAGCCATATACATGTAATAAAAGTTGAGTAATGACTCCATTAGCAATGCGCCATTCCAATACATAATAGTATAAATTAGCGTACTAAAAAACGCAGCAGGCCAGCACCACAGGCTTTCTTTTATCGCCAACAATAAATAAGCAATTGATAACACAACCGCAATATATTCCCAATGCGACATGGCAGTAAAACCGCTTAACGTTTTTGTTATAAATTCCATAGTGTGCTGTTACCGTTAAATTGTGGCGAAAAAACTACTGAGGCGATAAATCGCCAGACAAAAACTTACACACAAAAATAGCTTTGCCAAACTCTTCGTATGAACGTTTAATTTCGGTATTGAGTACTTGCATCACTAAATCATAATCGCCAAAAATTTGTGTCGATAATGTATTAGTAATCACTTTTAAACCATCGTATTCGTTTAATCGATCAATAAAGCCTTTGATAAAAGGAATGTAATCTTGGTGAAGTGGGTACTTACTAATTTCTACTGATAATTTCATTATTAACCCTATGGTTTGAGTGCCTAGTTATATCGTGTCATTCAATGCTAGAGCCGCTACTAAATACAGTGTAAAATCGCTTTAATACTCAATTACAATGAGCGTAATATGGCACGCAGAATAACCTATAAATTTAAAAACCAACCGCGCGAAATAAATTTTGCTAAAGATAAATACCACGACATGTATCAAGCAATTGCTGCTGCCGAAGGCATTGATTTAACGAATTACTTAAGCATGGTACAGCAAATAGAAATGACCTCTAAAGGGTCAGCTTCTGTTCGTAACTTTCGTGATCAAGAGTTTGCCCGCATGGGCTTTAGTGATATTTACTTTATTAAAGAGTAACTACCACTATTTAATTATGGCTGATACTCATAACTTACGCGCGGTGTAATATTACACAAAAGCTCGTAAGGAATGGTATCGGCGCACTGTGCTATTTCTTCTACTGGTAGCTCTGGGCCCCACATTGTGACTCTGTCGCCTACTTTTATGTTGTGCTCGTTTTGGCCTATGTCTACGCTAATCATATCCATTGCCACACTACCTACAATACCATAGCGCTGCTTGCCAATAACCACTGGTGTACCCTCTTTTGCATGTCGCGGGTAACCGTCACCATATCCCATAGCAACCACAGCTAACTGAGTCGCTTTATCGCTTTTCCAACGCCCACCATATCCTACGGCCTCGTTAGCTGGAACATGGCGCACTGCTATAACACGTGTCGTTAAACGCATAACGGGCTTAAGCTGATGCTGTTCACCCAATGCGTTTGCCATAGGTGATACCCCATATAACATTAAACCAGGACGCACCCAATCGCCATGAGCATTCGGCCAAGCAATAATGCCTGCCGAGTTAGATAAGCAATGTGCTTGGTTAATATTATTTACTAGGTAGTCAAACTGTGAAATTTGCTGTGCTGTCTTGGTGTTATTTACATCGTCCGCGCATGCAAAGTGGGTCATTAAATTAACGGTGTTATTGGCATTGGGTGTTTTTTGCAGGCGCTTATAAAATTCATCAAACTGCTCTGGGGCAATACCCAGGCGATGCATGCCGGTATTTACTTTAAGCCAGCACAATAAAGGCGCTTCAAGCTCAGCCTCTTCCAAAGCGGCAAGCTGATACTCATCATGAATAATAGTTTGAAAGTTATTGGCCAATAAAATAGGTAAATCGTCTTTATTAAAAAAGCCTTCAAGTAACACAATCGGTTTTGTTAACCCGCCAGCTCGAAGCGCTAAAGCTTCATCTATACGTGCTACTGCAAATGCGTCTGCATCATTTAAATGTTGTGCAATTTTAACCAAACCATGGCCATACGCATTGGCTTTTAATACCGCCATAACTTTACTGTTTGGTGCAAAACGCTTTACCTGGGCTAAATTATGCGCAAGTGCCGTTAAATTAATTTCAGCAGTAGCTAAGCGCATTAATACTCGTCATCCATCGCAGGACCTGCGTAGTTATCAAAGCGAGAAAACTGCCCTTGGAACGTCAAGCGCACCTTACCAATTGGACCGTTACGCTGTTTACCTATGATGATTTCGGCTATGCCTTTTTCAGTACTGTCTTCGTTGTAGACTTCATCACGGTATATAAACATGATTAAATCGGCATCCTGCTCTATCGAGCCAGATTCACGTAAATCTGAGTTAATTGGGCGTTTATCAGCACGTTGCTCAAGCGTACGGTTTAGCTGCGAAAGCGCAACAACCGGGCATTTTAATTCTTTTGCTAGTGACTTAAGAGAGCGTGAAATTTCTGCTATTTCAAGTGTTCTGTTATCCGATAAGCTCGGCACACGCATAAGCTGAAGGTAATCAACCATGATCATACTGATACCACCATGATCGCGCGCAATACGACGTGCACGTGAACGAACATCGGTAGGTGTTAACCCTGATGCATCATCAACGTACATTTTACCTTTTTCCATCAACAAGCCCATGGTTGATGAAAGACGCGCCCAATCATCATCGTCTAGCTGACCAGTACGTACCTTAGTTTGGTTAATACGACCAAGTGATGCCAGCATCCTCATCATGATTTGCTCAGAGGGCATCTCTAATGAGTAAATAAGCACAGGCTTGTCTTGTGTCATTGCTGCATGCTCTGCAAGGTTCATCGCAAAGGTGGTTTTACCCATTGAAGGACGTGCTGCAACAATAATTAAATCTGAAGGCTGTAAACCTGTGGTCATTTTATCTAAGTCAGCATAGCCGGTACTTACGCCTGTTACACCATCTTGCGGAGATTGGTATAGCTCTTCTATTTTATCAACGGTTTTTTCGAGTATGTTGTGTATGCTTTGCGGACCTTCGGTGCTTTTTGAACGCTGCTCAGCAATTTTAAATACTTTACTCTCGGCAAAATCTAATAAGTCATGACTTGTCCGCCCTTCGGTATTAAAACCGGCCTCGGCTATTTCATTTGCTACACCAATCATTTCACGCACAACCGCACGCTCTCGCACAATATTAGCGTACGCATCGATATTAGCGGCACTCGGTGTATTTTTGGCTATTTCGGCTAAGTAAGCAAAACCACCAATTCCTGCCAGTTTATTATTTTTTTCAAGGCTTTCAGAAATCGTAATTAAATCGATTGGATCACCCAACTCTGCAAGCTCTGTCATTGCTTCAAAAATAAGCTTGTGCGTACGAGTATAAAAATCTTGAGATACAACAAGTTCGGCTACGCGGTCATATGCTTGGTTATCAAGCATTAAGCCACCTAAAACAGATTGTTCAGCTTCTATTGAATGGGGAGGAACTTTAAGGGTATCGACTTGCTTATCTGGTTTGGCCATAACTTCACAGTACTAAAATTGAATGGCTCTATTCTATCGACTTGCCGGGGTTGTGCAAATAGCAAAGCAGGAAATCTTTTCCTGCTTTTTGTAACTCAAAAGTTTACGATTTACTTTTTAAGCTGAATACGGCCACTTATAGTATCCATTTCAACGTCTGCATTGCCGCCATTAATAACAAACTCAAGCTCACTGGCTGGGCCATATTTGGCTTTTTTTACTTTGTCATCGCTAAGCTCATTAATAATTTTGCCATTGGCATGGGCTTCAATCTCAAATTTAGCAGATACATTAGTAGGGAAGAAAAATTCTGCATCGCCACTTACCGACTCAAAACGTACATCTGCACTGTCTAGTAACTCACCAATACTAACTTCAGCTTCACCATTTACAGTGTTTATACGTAGGTTTTTGATGCTAGCCAGCTTAAAGTTTATGTCACCGTTCACATTTTCAAGACGAACATCGCTCGCGCTTGATGACGACTTAATATCACCATTCACAGCGCTAAAGCGTAACTCACCACTAGACTGTTCATCATTTATTTCGCCATTTACCGTTTCAAATTGAATATTACCGCTCAGGCTTTGTGCATTCACATCACCGTTAACGCTGGTTAGCTTAATATTACCTGCTAAATTTTGTGCGGTAATTTCACCATTAACCACATTTACTTCTGCACCATTTTTAAGTGCTTTAGCTATTACCGATACATTAACACCACGAAAGTCTAATGCGCTGCTATGCGGCATAAAAATAGTTAGTTTAGAGCCATCGCCATTACTGCCCCAGCCCATTTTACGTGGCATTTTCACAACAAAATATGTATTGTCGCCTCTCGTTTCGAGCTCAAAACCTTCTGCCTTATCGTCAAGCTCGCCCACTACTTTAAACTCGCTTTTATCCCAACCAGCAATACTTACATCACCACGCTGATTCTCAATAAAAACAGTACCCTCTTTTGGCACTTCTATTTGTTTATCAATTTTTTCTCCTGCAAATACAGCAAGTGGAAATAAGCTTAATCCTAGTAAAATTGCTTTCATGTTTTTCTCCTAAATACTTTGCCAACGAGGTGCATGCACCTTATTAATCAAATCAAGTTGTTGTTGATAAATCTGCGCTAACATTGTTAGCAATGCTTGGTTTTGGGGTTCGTTTTTAAGTGCTTGCTTAATGGCATACTCTGCCTCTTCAAGTTCTTGTAATTGTGTTTGCCAATTATCGGTTAAGGCGTCTTGATTTTTATACTGCACCAGTAAGCTTTGCTTTTGCTGTGCAAAATAGTCACTTATGGCCACAACCGGTTGTGGTTTAGGGTTTATTACAAACATATTGAGCGCCACTAGTGCAGCAACGGTACATGCCGCCATTGCGCTTAACTTTGGCCATAAAGTAACGGCTGATTGCTCAGGCTCATTGGTATTTACAATGGCTCTTTCTATACCTGCCCACAGATCTTTTTGTGGCGTTATCTCTTTATCAAGCGTGTTTAATGATTTATCTAAAAAGTCGTCAAAGTTTGGTTTATTCATTTTCATACCACTCTTGTAATAACTGCCTTGCTCGATGATATTGTGACTTGCTTGATCCAACGGCAATACCCAACTGCTCTGCTATTTCTTCATGTCGATAACCTTCTACTGCAAACAATACAAACACCATGCGTGCGCGCTCAGGTAACCTAACAATTAGCTTATCTAAGCCGTTTAAGCCTTTACAGTCTTTAGCCGATTGCTCATCCATACCGTCTTGTTCAATGCTAACGACTTTTTGTACCCAGCTTTTTTGTTTACGTAAGTAGTTAATCGCAATATTACTCGCCACACTGTATAACCAAGTAGAAAACTGCGAACGACCATCAAACATTGCTATTTTGTGCCACACCTGAACAAACACTTCTTGCGCAGCATCCTCAGCGTGTGACTGATCAGCTAATAAGCGCAAGCACAAACCGTAAACGCGCTTTATATGCAATTGGTAAAGCATTGTGTATGCACTTTGATCACCCGACTTTACGCGCTCAATCAATGCATTTTCGCACTCAGCGGGTTTAACGTGTAACATCCGTGATATCACCTTTTAATTATTATGGTATTGGTACCATTTCAAGTGTATTGATAAGTTAGACGCAATAACAGCGGTAAAAGGTTTGAATGAAATGAAAATAAATTTAAAGAATTTAAATTCTAAATAAGAAGAGTATTAGGAGGCAGTACCACATTAATAATAAAAACACTGAATTTTAGGCACAAAAAAGCCGTGCTAAAAGCACGGCTTTTGTCGCTTAATTAAAAATTAAGCTTCAGCGATTACGATTACTTTGATAGTAGCCGTTACGTCTGTGTGAACAGAAATTGATACGTCAAATTCACCAGTCTCACGGATAGTACCTAGAGGCAAACGAACTTCTGACTTAGCAACTTCAACACCAACAGCTGAGATAGCGTCAGCGATGTCACGAGTACCGATTGATCCGAATAACTTACCTTCGTCACCAGCTTTAGATACTAAAGTAACTTCTGCTAATGCTTCTAGTTTTTCAGCGCGTGCTTGTGCAGCAACTAACTGTTCAGCGATTTTCGCTTCAAGTTCTGCGCGACGAGCGTCAAACGTTTCAATGTTAGCTTTAGTCGCAGGAACTGCCTTACCTTGAGGGAAAAGGAAGTTACGTGCGAAACCAGATTTAACTACAACCTGTTCACCTAGGCTACCTAGGTTAGCGATCTTATCTAGTAGAATAACTTGCATGTTTCTACACCTTTTAAAAACTGTTAATCCGCTGCTTACTTATGTAAGTCAGTGTATGGAAGAAGGGCTAAGTAGCGAGCACGCTTAATAGCAGTTGCTAGCTGGCGCTGGAATTTAGCGCTAGTACCTGTAATACGGCTAGGTACGATTTTGCCACTTTCTGTAACATAGTTTCTAAGAGTAGCTAGATCTTTGTAATCGATTTGTTGTACGCCTTCCGCTTTAAAGCGGCAGAACTTACGACGTCTGAAATAACGTGCCATGAGATTAATTCCTCAAATAATTCTTTCTATATGCTGAGCATGCAAAACCAATTGGCTAAGGCCGTTACGACCTTCGTGGCGATTTAAAAAACCACTCACTTGCAATGCCTGCCCAACGTGCAAATGTTGAGTCTGTTGTTGCATTTGCTTTCCACTGGCAACAACCTGAAGCTTTACATAACTATTACGGTTAAGGTCTGCTTCGGTTTGCATCGATTTATGTTCTAAAACAAAAATGCAATGCGGGATGCCAGCAGGGCTTTGGCTTAACTTGGGTGTTTTACAAACTACCCCAGATAAAACCAGCTGATTCATAAAAGGGCTAACCATTTATATTTACCGCCAGTTAAACGCCATGCTTGGACTCAAAACAATTAAGCAGCTGGTGCTTCTTTCTTCTCTTCTCTTGCAAGAGGAGACGCTTCAGTTACTGCAGATTTAGTGCGGATAACTAAGTTACGAAGCACTGCATCGTTGTAGCGGAAAGTAGTTTCTAGCTCGCTGATTACTTCAGTAGGTGCTTCAACGTTCATAAGAACATAATGAGCTTTATGAAGCTTGTTAATTGGGTAAGCCAATTGACGACGGCCCCAATCTTCAAGACGGTGGATTGAACCACCAGCTTCAGTGATAGAACCAGTATAACGTTCGATCATACCAGCAACTTGCTCACTCTGATCTGGGTGAACCATGAATACGATTTCGTAATGACGCATGGATATTCCTTACGGTTAATAGAGCCTTCTACCGTTTCGGCCGGTCGGTTTAAGGCAAGGAATTAATAGTTTAAAAGCCGAAATGAGCGCGCATTTTACGCTTAGTAGGATAATTAAGCAAGCAGGTTTTTTAAGCTTTAATAGATAAGTGTTAAAGCTATTGGGTGATGGTACTCGATGCCCCGCTATCAATAAGTAAATTGAAAGTAAGTGCCTTCGTTTTTTTGGAAGTCGCTGAGCTTGCTCGCACAAAAAAATCAAAGCTTTTAATTAATAAAGCCCTGTATGTGCTCCTAAAATATAAACGTTTACTCAAGCCTAAAGCCGTGCAATTATTAAGCAACACATTATTAAATAAGGATATTTATGAAGCTTTTATTATCGCTTGCCTTGATACTTACTTTTAGCACCTCTTTTTTTAGCTATTCAAACACCGCTACAACCGACATAACCGTTGGTAAAAAAGTTATTCTACAATCAAAAATACTTAACGAAGATAGGCCAATCAGCATCTTCATACCTGACACTGTAAAAGACGACCAGCCGCTTTATGTTATTTATTTACTTGATGGTGTTGAGCACTTTCATACGGCGTCTGGCGTTATAAAGTCCCTTGTTGATTACGAGCAAATACCTAATGCCATGCTTGTTGCTATTGATACAACTAACCGTATTCGTGATTACTTACCCAAAGTAGAAGGCGAGCCTAAAACGGAGTTTCAAACCTTTGTTAAAAATAAATGGCCTGACGCTGGGCAAACCGACAACTTTTTAAAGTTTGTGTCTGACGAACTCATGCCATACATAAACAATAATTACTCAACTAACGGCTACAACACTTTAATTGGTCACTCTAACGCTGGTACATTAGCGCTTTATACTTTAGTTAATCAGCCTGAATTGTTTAACAACTACATAGCTATTAGCCCAAATAGTTGGTGGAGTGACGAAGAGTTAAAAAATAATATTATTAAATACACTAAAAACCCTAAAGGTGCTCAAGAGTTATTTATTAGTGTAGCGAGTGAAGGCGCACGTTTTTATACAGGCGCATTAAATACGTTAGTAAATTTAGAACAACAAATGCCCACACAGCTAAAGTGGGAATATAAGCATTACCCTACTTTTAGTCATATGGGCACCATACTTCCAGCAATTAGCGATAGCCTGATTCACTTGTTTAGTGACCTAATATTTAAAGTGACTGACGAGCATGGAAAATTTGCTGATGTATCGCTTATTACAGGTTACTACCAAGCACTGAGCGATAAGTACGGATTTGAGCTTAAAATTCCACAAGATGTGTACGTAGAGTTTGCCCACCGCCAGCAAAAGTTTGGTAATACTAAAAAAGCGATAACAACGCTTAAACACTTTACTCGCGATTACCCAAATGCAGCCTACTCCCACATGCGATTGTCGCAAGGCTACACGGCTGACAAACAATTTAAGGAGGCTGTTACCAGCATGAAACACGCACTAGAACTTGCTAAACAAAACTCGCGAGATCCACTGTTAATTGATGCGCTCAAAGATATGGTCAATGAAGCCCAAGCCAATTTGTAGCTGATTTTACATAAAGCGCTTTTTAACTAACGATAGTAATCACGAGCTATGCTTGTCGCGCCGCCAAGCTGCACGCCTACAGGTGAAATTAAGCTCAGTGTTAAACTTTGCATGTAGGCGTTGAGATTGAAAAATGTTGTATTTAATTACTTAAACCCTAAATTTTACAAAAAATACAATCATTTACTTAGCCTAAATTCGTGCAATGATTTTAAGGAATTTACCTGAGACTACTAAGCGTCTTAAATTTTTAAATAAGGAGGCATTTATATGCGAACATCAATATGGATGATATACAACTGTCAAAAAATGGAAGTTGCTTTAACTCGCTTTATTGAACTGAACAACGAAAAAATAGAGCTTTGCTTTACTAACTTTGAAGATGCCCAGCAAATAGAAAACCCTATTGGAAGTTGGATTTCAGATAAAATATTTAAGCCAGGTGGTTGGATCTCATCAGGTAACCCACCCCCAATGAGTTGTAATTACTTAGTTATAAAAAACTCATATTCAAATGAAAACTCACAATACATAGTTGAATTAATTACTCTTTGCTTAAGGCTTTCTTTTCCTCCACCTGTAGTAATTTCAAAAGCAGGTACTTATATTGAAAATGCAGTAATTATAAACCCTATCTGGAATAATATCCCCAATCCCTTGAGAACTAGTCAAGTAAAACTTGATAATCATGAGTTAGATAAATTCACTAAACTACTCTCTAGTTTTAATGCTAAGCCTGATTATAGATATCCCTACTTTGAAGAAATATTCAAAATAGCCGAAATTGGAGACGTCTTTATAGAAGCTTTATGTTTATGGGCCTTCATAGAAGGCTTTTGGAATACAAACATAGGTGATAGCGTATTAGATCAATCCTTATCAAACATGCTCAGAATTGATAGGTTTCCAGGTGCAATGAAAAAAGATCCTCGTGTAGTATCCATAAGGAAAAAAATTATTGAACAAAATGAAGTGATAGGAGCAAAGAAAGTTGAAGAACTTAGAAATATTCTTGCCCATGGCTCATATTTAAAGTTAGAAAACACATGGAAAGAAGCTCAGTGGACAGCTATATATGCCCAGAGAGATTTATTGCTAGAAACAGTATTACGAGCGCTAGTGGAATATAATCTAAAAAGTTAAGAACGTTCCTTTGTACCATTTAAACCGATGTTTAAACTAAACATCGGTTTTTCTTTGCTAAAAACTGACAGCTAAAAAACTAACCGCTTGTCTTTATCACTTCCCTATCGCTTCTTTGGCGAATAGGTGTTTTATTGGGCCTAGGTTATCAACAAGTGACAGCCCGACTCCGCGTATTAGCTTTTTAACTGGGTTTGCGCCTTCAAATAACTCTTTAAGCCCTTGCATCATGGCTATGTGCTTTTGCGCGTCGAGCTTGCGGGTACGCTCGTAATCACGAAGTGTGCGGGTGCTTGCAAATTCTTTACTCTCACTTGTAAGTAGCTCAATTAAATACGCGGCGTCTTTTAGGCCTAGGTTCATACCCAGCCCTGCCAATGGATGAATGGTGTGCGCTGCATCACCCATTAATACTACTTTGCCGCTTACCCATTGCTGGGCGTAACGCATTTTAAGTGGAAATGCTGCGCGTTTACTTTGCACTTCACACTGGCCGCATTGGCCATCTATGGCAGCCATTACGGCTTTATTAAAAGTAGTGTCGTCCATTGCTAGCAATTCATCGCAATCGTGGGGGCTGGTAGACCACACTATTGAATGAGTGTTAGCGTCACTCAATGGTAAAAATGCTAATGGCCCCGTTGGTAAAAACACTTGTCGCGCAGTATTTGCGTGTGGCTCTTTTGTTTTTACTGTAGCAACCAATGCATGGTGATCGTAATCTTTAAAGGTCAGCGCCATATTAAATTGTTTACGAATAGCTGAATTTGCGCCATCAGCCGCCACCAGCAGCTTAGCAATAATAGGCTCGCCGCTTTTAAGGGTTATAAATACGTCTGATTCACTTTGGTGTATTTGTTGGTATTCGGTATCAAACATTAACGTAGCACTGCTTTGCTGCTCTAGCTGTTTGATAAGTGCAAAGCGAATAATATCGTTTTCAACTATATGCCCCAAATGGTCGAGCTCAAGTTGTTTGTTATTAAAGGTTATTTTACCAAAGCTGTCGGCATCGCGAACATCCATATGGGTATATGCACATGCACGCTGAGCAATAATTTCAGGCCAAACGTTTAATTGCTCTAATAACGTTTGGCTTGCAATACTAAGTGCGCTTACACGTAAACCGTATTCATCAGTTGGAGGGGCTTGTGTTGATGCTGCATCGAGTACCACAACACTAATATTAGCCTTAGCTAGACCAAGGGCTAACGTCAGCCCCACGCAACCACCACCAACAATACACACCTGTGTTTGCTTCATAAACGTGAACCTTGTTTAACTTGCCCCATTAATTGTTTTGCTAACGGGGCTTTTAATGCGGGGAATAAATCCATTGAAAACAAGCCAATGCTTCGCCCAAGTGCTAATACTCGAGATGAATTTGAAAATAACCTTACTAAGGCATCTGTTAAGGTCATCACTGTTTTTATATCTTGGCAGCGTAACTGACCATACTCGCGTGTAAACGCATAGCTCCCTAACTCATTAGGGCTATTGGCAATTAAATCACTCAGTACTTGTACATCACGCAAGCCTAAATTAAAGCCTTGCCCTGCAATGGGATGAATAGCATGAGCAGCATTACCAATAACCACCGTTCGATGAGCTATTAACGATTCGGCTTGCCCATATACCAGCGGGTAGCTTGCGCGCATACCCACTTTAACAAATTGCCCTGCGCGGTAACCAAAGGCTGATTGTAATGCACTTAAAAACTCGATTTCATTTAAGTCCATGTATGAATTAATTTGCTCTTTTTCCATACACCACACCAATGAATATCGGTTATTGCTCATTGGTAATAGTGCCATAGGGCCATGCTGAGTAAAGCGTTCAAAGGCATGGTTATTATGCCCTTCGGCTACTTCTATATTGGCAATAATAGCGCCTTGCTCATAAGGCTGAGTATCAAAATTAAGGCCCAGTAATTGGCGTGTAGGAGATTGCGCACCATCGGCTACAACAATTAGCTTGGCATTAAGTTGTTCGCCACTTTGTAAAGTCAGTGCGTTGCTATGCAACGTTTGTTTTATTTCGATTACGCTATCGGGGCAAAATAAGCGAATGCTTGATTGCACTAACCGCTGATGAAGCGCGCGCCCAAATGGATTAACCTCAACGACATACCCTAAAGAAGGTTTTGCAAATTCAGTGCTTTGAATATGGGTTTTACCAAAATGGCCTCTATCAGATACGCTCACTTTTTTAATAGCAGAGGTGTAAGGGGCATTTTGGTCAAATAAATTAAGTGTTTGTAAATACTCTACCGATTGCTGAGCAAGCGCAATACTTCGGTCGTCAAAGCTTGGGTGGTATTCATCGGTTACTTGGCTTGCTTCTACCACGGCAATGTTTATTGAGGGGTTTATTTTAGCAATGCTAAGTGCACAGCTTGCGCCAACTAAACCGCCACCAATTACTACAACATCAAACTGCTTAGCCATTGTGCTCTCCAACTTGTTATGCGCTTGTAGTTTGTTGCATAAGTGCTTGAATATCGCCAATGGTTTTAGGCACGCTTAAAGTAAGGTTTTCATGGCCTGACTCGGTAACGAGTAAATTATCTTCTATACGAATACCAATACCTTTGTACTTTTGTGGCGCGTTTGAGTCTTCGCTTATATAGAGTCCTGGCTCTATGGTTAAAACCATACCAGGCTCAAATGCTCGCTCAACGTTATTTATTTTATAATCACCGACATCATGCACGTCTAACCCCAGCCAATGCCCAAGGCCGTGCATGTAATATTCTTTACAGGCTTGTTGCGCCATTAGTTCAGTAAAGTCGCCAGTTAAAATACCTAAGTCAAGTAAGCCTTGCGTTAGTACTTCCATTGCTAATTTATTAGCGTGGGACAGGTAACCACCGGGTTTAATTTCTTCAAAGGCAGCCAGTTGTGCGTTAAGAACAATATTATAAAGCGCGGATTGTTCTTCACTAAACTGGCCATTTACCGGAAATGTACGTGTTATATCGGCTGCGTAGCCTTGTAGCTCACAACCTGAATCAATAAGTACTAGATCGCCATTTTTAAGTACATCGCTATTTTGCGTGTAATGCAGAATATTCGCGTTATCGCCGCTACCTACAATTGTGCCGTAAGCCGGATGAGGTGCGCCGTTCATTGCGTAATGATGATGAAGCTCTGCTTCTAATTGAAACTCAGTTGCCCCTGCATGTGAAAAGCGCATAGCTCGCATGTGGCCACGGGCGCTAATTTCACAGCCTTCGCGCATTACTTCTATTTCGCTTGGCGATTTAAACAAACGCATTTCATGGATAAGGCCGCGAATTTCTTTTAACGTACTCGGTGCTTTAAGGCCTTTGCGAGCCCCGCCACGAAGTGTACCTAAAAGCGTAAACACTTTACTATCAAATGAATCATAAGCGCCTTGTGCAAAATAAATCGCATTTTTACCATTTAGTAGCTCAAGCAGTTGCTCTTCTAAATCACTTAATGGGTAGGCCTCGTCAAATAAGTAGTCGCTTTTGGCTTTATCAAAACCAACACGTCGGCCATGCCAAATTTCGGCTAATTTGTCTTTATCAAGGCAAAATAAGGTGCTGGGTGTATCGCTGTTGTTACAAAGCACCAATACAGCATCAGGTTCGTTAAAACCGGTTAAATAAAAAAAGTCGCTGTCTTGTCTAAAAGCATAGTCAGTATCGCGGCTTCGCGTTACTTCACTAGCAGCCGGAATAAGCGCAATGCTGTTATCGTCCATTTGTGCAAGTAAGCGTTCTCTGCGTGCTTTAAACTCTGACTTTTTTATTTCAACCATTATTAGCTAACCCGTTGTACTTTTTAATTAAGTTTAATGAAGCGTTTTTTTATCACTTTGGCTGCTTTGCTCTTTACCTAGCTCAGCAAAACAAAGTAGTGCCGATACACGTACATATTCAATAACTTCGTGAAGTGCGTTAGCATCTTCTTCGGTTTCTTCAAAAGTGGTATCTAGGCGTGTTATTTCGCTAAAGTCGCTAATTACTTCTTTCACGTCAGCCGACAGCTTACCGTAATCTTTTTGCTTTAAACCAAAACCAAGCATAAATCCCGATACCCATGATACGAGGCCATTAGCCTGATCGATGAGTGTTTCGTCATCACTTGGTAAAAATAAATCAAACTGAAACTCTTCATCATTAAAGCTTGCAACAACTTGCTTATAAATAGTGCCAAAAAATGCTTTTAAACCATTACCGAACGATTCACCATCGTTGAATACATCGCTTAAAAGGCCTAGGTACTCCTTGTCGTCAATACTTAGTCCACATGCTAATAAACCACTAATAACACCATGCGCTTCGGCAGGAGAAACAAATATTTCATTTTTTTCTAAAAGTAGTTGAGCTTTTTCGTAATCTGGTAAATCGTTCATAATCAAGCCTTCGCTTTGCTAGTTAAAGCAATGCTACCACTCGATAAAAAGCAACTCCAATTAATTGTATGATCACGCTCAAAAACTACGCAATAAAGTAAACAGCGAGTTAAAGGTGTGGGAAAACTAAGCGAACGACTTAATTTTTTACGTTTTGGGTTTAAGGATTGGCATATGTCTTATATACTTAATTTGTTCCCTGGGATACTGGAGCTGGGTTAAGTCCCTGAGCCGATAAATTTTATACCAGGGTTTCTGTTCGTTTACTATTGTGCAAGCTTGGCATGTACCGAGAAGCCTACGGTAAACCGCAGATTCCCGCCCTGAAACCTTCTGGTTTCAGGACTGAAACCGAGTACCGTATCTTGGGGAACACCATCATCTACTCGCGTTTTAACACGCACACTCAAACCTCTTTATATATCCACGTATATCCATTTAACGCCTTAAATAACTTTCAATTTTACATAGCTAAAAACAAAAAAGCTGCAGGCAATTGAATACCTACAGCTTTTGTATCAACACGTTTTTGTATTATTTAAACCAGCCTTGAAATCGTTCCATCAACATATAATTGACTGGTACTAGTAATAAAGTAATAAAGGTCGCAAAAATAATCCCAAACCCTAAACTTACCGCCATAGGTATTAAAAACTGCGCTTGTGTGGCTTTTTCAAACAGCAGCGGCATTAAACCTATAAAAGTGGTTAAACTGGTGAGCATAACTGGGCGAAAGCGCGATGCGCCAGCAAGTTTAACTGCCTCTATTAAATCGCCACCTTCGCTGCGTTTTTTATTAATAAAATCAACCAATACAAGCGAATCGTTCACTACGACACCTATTAACGCAAGCATACCTAGTAGGCTCATAATGGTTAAATCCATCCCCATTATCCAGTGCCCTACTACTGCGCCAATCATGCCAAATGGAATAACACTCATAACAATAATTGGTTGCATGTATGACTTAAACGGAATAGCCAATAACGCATAAATTATAAAAAATACAAACACTAACGCCCAAGCCAGTGAGCCAAATGATTCTCTTTGCTCTTTAGCTTCACCTTCAAGTTTATAATCAACCCCCGGGTATTGTTGCATTAGCTCGTCTAAGTATTGTGCGAGGTCGGCTTGAAGCACCGTCATGTTGGTGTTGTTTTTTTCTATATCAGCCGTCACGTTTAGTGTGCGGTAACGATCAATACGGTTTATGGTCGATGGGCTTTGCCCTGCCGTAAGCGTTGCCACATGCGACAATGGTACAGAACCGCCATCGGGGGTGTTTATTAGTATATTTTGTAAATCGGCTATGGAGCGGCGCTCATCAATAGGTAAACGCACCATTACACGCACGTCGTCTCGTCCGCGTTGAATACGTTGAACCTGCGAGCCAAAAAACGAATTTCGCACTTGCCCTGCTACATTTACACGATTCAAACCAAGCGCTAAACCTTGTTGTGTAAGCTCTATACGTAATTCTTCTTTACCATCAGACATACTATCGGCAATATCAAACACCGTTGGATACGTTGCTAAACGGTTTTTAATATTATCAGCCACATCTTGGAGTATTGTAAGCGAGGTGCCACTTAATTGAACGTCTATTGGGTCTGAACTTCGACCAATTTCAGCTCTAAATGTTAGGCTTTCAGCGCCAGGAATCACACCTATTAAATCGCGCCACTCACTTGCAAGCTCGCGTGAGCCTATGTCTGATTCACGCTTTTCTGCAGGTGTAATTTCAAAGCGTACCGCCCCAGAGTTGGATACACCACCGCGCCCGCCTGTAGTGGCGAGTATATTTAAAATAACGCTTTCCCCTGTATCTGGGTCGCGATATTTATCTTGTAATTGCTGGGCCTTTTCAGACATATCAATCACGTATTTATTGGTTACTTCAAACGGCGTACCCGTTGGCAGTGTTAGGTTAACCCGTACGGTTTCGCTCGGAATTCGTGGGAAAAAGATAAACTTAGTCCAACCGCTGGTGATCATGGTTAAAATAATAAAAAATACCCCAACAAATAAACTGACCGTTGCTAATTTATGGCGTAAAGCAGTGTTTAATATAGGTTGGTAATATTTTAAAATTGCACTTTCAAAGCCATCTGCAAAGCGTTGTTGAATTGCTTCAAGCTTCGATGGTTCACCCTTTTGGTGGCGTAATTTTATGTATTTTAAATGTGCTGGTAACACAAATTTAGATTCAATTAGCGAGAACAATAACACCGGAATGACGACTACCGGAATTTGCGCAAATAAGGCGCCGCGTGCCCCTTCAATGAATGCTAAAGGTAAAAAGGCAGCAACCGTAGTCAGTACACCAAAGGTAACGGGAGTAGCCACTTCTTGAGTACCCAATATAGCAGCCTGCTCACCCGATTTTGCCGTTTTTAAATGGGTATACACGTTTTCGCCGGTTACTATGGCGTCATCTACTACAATACCGAGTACTAAAATAAAGCCGAATAAGCTCATTATATTTAGCGTTACACCAAAAATTGGCATCGCGATAAACGCGCCCATAAACGATACAGGAATACCAATAAACACCCAAAATGCAATTGCTGGGCGCAAAAATAGCGTGAGCAGTGCCAAAACTAAAATACCACCTTGTAGAGCATTACTGGTTAAGGTTGCGATACGGCTTTTAACTAACTCTGAATCGTCATCCCAATAGCTTAGTTTAAAACCTTGTGGTAGCGTGGCCTGCTGTTCTTCAATATAGTTTTTAACATCGTCTGCCACGGTTATCGCGCTTTGCGGGCCAATTCGGTAAACGTCTATAAACGCCGCTTGCTTACCATTAAAACGGGTACGCACTGGCGTTTCTTCAAAGTCGTCTTTTATTGTAGCAATATCACCTAGGCGAATAATTGTTCCGTCGGCTTGGTTTTTGACGACTATGCTAGCAAATTCGTCTTTGCGGTAAGCCTGCCCTTTTGAGCTGATCAGTACATCGCCACCTTCAGTTTTTAAGTTACCAGCAGAAATATCAGAACTTGAATTAGCAATCGCACTCGATATTTGCGCAAGGCTTAGGTTATATTGGCGAAGTGTGTCTTGGCTAACTTCAATGGCTAACTCATAGTCTCGTACACCACTTAGCTCTACCTGCGTTACATTAGGCAAACGCAGTATTTGATCTCGCACTGTTTCTGCGTATTCACGCGTTTCTTTTTCGCCGTAATCACTTGATACAGTAACAGCTATTACTTCTCTTTTGCGCTCAGCCAGCGCAACAATTGGTTTCTCTGCATCGCCAGGAAACGTATTAATCGCATCGACTCGGCTTTTTATATCAGCCAACAGCTCACGAGGATCGTAACCACTTTCAACCTCAATTGTTACAGAGCCTGACCCCTCTGACGAGCGGCTAAATATTTGTTTAATGCCCTCTAGGTCTTGCACCGCTTCTTCTATACGAATTGTTACGCCCTGCTCTACATCTTCAGGGGTTGCACCTCGTAGGCTAACACCAACGCTTATCATGTCTGTTTCGAAAGACGGAAACACCTCAAGTGGTATTTTACTCGATAAACTAAATAGCCCCGACAACAACAAAGTTACTAACAATAAATTGGCAGCAACATGGTTTTTGGTAAACCAAGCAATCATGCTTTATCTCCTTGCTTGGCTGCGTGACGTTTTTTTATTAACTCTTCAACACTGATACCAAGCTCTTTTGCTTTTTGCTCAAGTTGCTCTCGCGACGGGCGCATACCTTTAGGTTTTTTTTCCTTTGGCTCTTCACCTAAAATACTCACTTTAGTGCCCGAACTCACTTGACCAAGTGGCGTGATAACCAACTTGTCGTTTGCTTTTAATCCTGTCTTGATCATTGCTTGGTTTGCGTTTTGCCATGCAAAAGTAACGTCTTTACGTTTTAGTACATCACCCTCAACTACGTAAACATAGGTGCCTTGATAAATTGTACTGTTGGGAATGATCAACGCATTTTGTACCGTTTTGCCTGCAATTTGTGCCTTAATGTATTGGCCTATTTTAATTGGGTATTGGTTACTCTCGGTTGATTTATATGGGTCGTCTATTTTTGCTACCACGTAAAGTTGCTGCGCGTTTTCGTCAATTGCGCCTTCAGTGCGTGCAAGTTGGCCTTGCCATGTTTGTTCGCCCACTAAATCAGAGCTAAATTTAACTAACGAACCGGCTTGGTTTTTAGCACCATCACGGTATTGTTCTGGCAGGTTTACAAACGAAAGGTCTTTATTTTTTATTGGTAAACGAATTTCTACGCTATCAATAGCGTAAATAGTGGCAAGTTGGGTATTGTTACTCACTACTTGGCCTAAATCGACACTACGACTCAGTATGCGCCCAGCATAAGGTGCAGTCACTTTTGTACGCTCTAAATCAAGCTCTGCTTTTTCAAGAGTAGCTTGAGCCGATAGCACTTGTGCCTGCGCCGCTGCTAATTGCGGCTCACGTAATACAAGACTGCTGGCTTGACTTGAACCACCAAGGCGCTTCCAATCAGTCAGTGCTTGTTGCCCGCGGGCTTTTTCTTCTAGCAAGCTTTGTTCTGCTGTGAGTAAGTTTGCTTGTGCAGATTTAACCTCTGCCTGATGATCTCTATCATCAAGCTTTAGTAACACGTCGCCTTTTTCAAAAAAACCACCTTCTCTAAACTCATCACTCACGTCGATGATTTGCCCTGATGCTTGAGCAACAAGTAAGCTTTGTGTGCGAGGCTTTACTGTACCGTAGCTGTCTATCATTACTTGGTAACTGTGAGGCACAACCTCTAGTACCGACACGCTGATAGCTGCTTTTGGTGCAGAGCCAAAGCGCCTCGCTTCTGGCGGGTTACTTTTGATAAAAAACACAATTAAAAGAGCGGTAACAACAACCGCGGCTGGAATAATAATTTTAGCTGTTTTAGTTTTCATCGTTGTTACTCTTTAGGTCGCTTGATGGTTTTTCAAAATCACCACCAAGGGCAACATGTAGGTTGATTCTATTTGCAATTAATTGATTCTTAATTTGTATTAATGAACTTTGCGCATCGAATGAGCGCCCTTGTGCATCCAATACTGTGGTGTAAGTGACCAAGCCGCTTTGATATTGCTCAAACGATAGCTGCTCGGCAGCAAGTGCATTTTTTTGCGCTTCAAGTGTGCTGGTATATTGAGCCTTTAAAGATTGCTGCTGCGAAATCGCGTTTTCTACATCACCAAATGCATCGTACAAGGTTTGCAGATATTGCTGTTCTTGCTTTTGTGTATTTAGGCGTGCAATTTCTTCATTGGCTTGTAAACGTCCCCCCTCAAAAATAGGTGCCGAAATACTTCCTAGCAAAGACCATGCAAGGCTTGAAGGAGAAAATAAATCACTCACTCTGTCTGTGCTATCACTTAAGCTTGCAGTTAAATTTAAACTAGGAAAGCGCTGTTTATGTGCGTAAGCCAATGACGCATCCGTCGCCAATAGTTCGTACCAACTAGCAAGTAATGCAGGCTTTCGGGTAATAAGTTCAGATGGAATTCCCAGTGGAATTTCTGTGTTAATAACCGGTAAGTCATTACTTGCAGAAATTGCTCCTTTTGGGTACTCACCTAATAAACGCTCCAGTAGTCTTGCAGCACTGGATAGGCTGGCTGTTTGAGTAGCTATGCGTGAACGTTCGTTATTTAGCTCATTGCGGGCTAAATAAACATCGAGCGCTTCGTTTATACCTTGGCGGTAACCCGATTCAATTATATCGAGATTTTGCTTAGCATTTTCTTCACGGCGTTTATATAAATCGAGTAGCTGCTGTGCAGACACAACATCAAACCATCCTTGAACAACATCCGAAACAAGCTGCTGTTTAGCCTGTTCAAAACGCGCTTTTTGAGCTAAATATGAAAGGTTAGCTTCATGTTTTGAATCTGACAGTTTGCCCCATAAGTCAACTTCATAATTTAAGTTTAAGCTTACGGAGCTAGCATTATTATAACTAACAGGCCGATTATCTTTACTTCGGCTAGTACGCGTAGATAAATCTAAGCTAGGCCAAAGGTCTGCCCCGGACGCTATAAGTTGCTGCTTAGTAATGGCAACATCGTAGCTGGTTTGTAATAGTTGCTGATTGTTTTTAAGCGCTTGGGTAACATATTTTTTCAGCAATGGCGTGTTTAATTGCGTTAACCATTCATTATCCACTTGCAAAACTGAACTTGCTGCTTGTTGTTGCCACTGCTTAGGAACACCACTTGGTGCTTGTTGGCGCTCCTGTGGATTTATATTACTCGCACAGCCACTGAGCAGCATCACACTAAGTGCCAATAAAGTTGGCTTGTATTGCCAAATCATAATTTAACCTGAATTACTGCTATTTATGAATGTAATTCAAGCACCTTGGCTAATTTTGCTCAACTTACTTTACATAACATTACATAGCTAGCGATGAGTGAACTAATAAGTGAGTTATACGGCAGGTATAGTTAAATGATCAGCAACTTTGCAAATATAAACACTATCAGATCACAACATTATTTATGTAGATTAAAATTAATTTATCAGGAAAAAATAAAGTGTTGTAAACGAGGTAGTGCAGCCTAACCAAATCGAACGGGTAACTTGTACAGACTACTGATTTAGTGTTTTGATAAATAGAAATAAGTTGATAAATGGTGCCGACTAACCGAGTCGAACGGGTAACTTGTACAGACTACTGATTTAGTGTTTTGATAATAGAAATAAGTTGATGAATGGTGCCGACTAACCGAGTCTAACGTGTAACTTGTACAGACTACTGATTCAGTGTTTTGATAATAGAAATAAGTTGATAAATGGTGCCGACTAACCGAGTCGAACGGGTAACTTGTACAGACTACTGATTCAGTATTTTGATAATAGAAATAAGTTGATGAATGGTGCCGACTAACCGAGTCGAACGGGTAACTTGTACAGACTACTGATTTAGTGTTTTGATAATAGAAATAAGTTGATGAATGGTGCCGACTAACCGAGTCGAACGGGTAACTTGTACAGACTACTGATTTAGTGTTTTGATAATTGAAGTAAGTTGATAAATGGTGCCGACTAACCGAGTCGAACGGGTAACTTGTCCAGACTACTGATTTAGTGTTTTGATAATAGAAATAAGTTGATAAATGGTGCCGACTAACCGAGTCGAATGGGTAACTTATACAGACTACTGATTTAGTGTTTTGATAATTGAAGTAAGTTGATAAATGGTGCCGACTAACCGAGTCGAACGGTTGACCTACTGATTACAAGTCAGTTGCTCTACCAGCTGAGCTAAGTCGGCACACTAAATTATTTGAAAGGCAGTTTTGAACAGGGGTCAAAAACAAAAAAGCCCTGCATAAGCAAGGCTTTGTATAAATGGTGCCTCGACCCGGAATCGAACCAGGGACACGAGGATTTTCAATCCTCTGCTCTACCAACTGAGCTATCGAGGCACTTAAACAGTGCTAATTAAATGTTGTTAAAACACTTAACTAAAATAAATGGTGCCGACTAACCGAGTCGAACGGTTGACCTACTGATTACAAGTCAGTTGCTCTACCAGCTGAGCTAAGTCGGCACACTAAACTGTGTGCTAAGGCACTTAATCAATTTTAAAGATTGATAAACTTATAAATGGTGCCTCGACCCGGAATCGAACCAGGGACACGAGGATTTTCAATCCTCTGCTCTACCAACTGAGCTATCGAGGCACTTAAACAGTGCTAATTAAATGTTGTTAAAACACTTAACTAAAATAAATGGTGCCGACTAACCGAGTCGAACGGGTAACTTGTACAGACTACTGATTCAGTATTTTGATAATAGAAATAAGTTGATGAATGGTGCCGACTAACCGAGTCGAACGGGTAACTTGTACAGACTACTGATTTAGTGTTTTGATAATAGAAATAAGTTGATGAATGGTGCCGACTAACCGAGTCGAACGGTTGACCTACTGATTACAAGTCAGTTGCTCTACCAGCTGAGCTAAGTCGGCACACTAAACTGTGTGCTAAGGCACTTAATCAATTTTAAAGATTGATAAACTTATAAATGGTGCCTCGACCCGGAATCGAACCAGGGACACGAGGATTTTCAATCCTCTGCTCTACCAACTGAGCTATCGAGGCACTTAAACAGTGCTAATTAAAAATCTTAACCGATTTTTAATGTAACTCCCAACAACATCTACTAAATCAGCTGTCTGGGCGTGCGGCGTATTAAACGAGTTTTGCCCTTACAAGTCAACTTTTTTTTTATCCTTTACGACTGTTTGAACGGTTTTCAAGCAACTCAGTACATTTTTTATTGATAACGTACATTTTTACCACAAACCAGTCTATATATATGAAATATTATAACTAAATCAGACTAAAACCGTAGTGAATTATTTTTGGTAAATGGTACGATTAGTTCAGATACCTATGCTAATAGCTAAAGTAGCAAAAACACATCAATGGGAACATTCAATGCAGAGTAAATTCTCTTCGCCGGTAAAAGGGTTATTACCACTTTTTTTTATATTTAATATTGCAATTACCGCTCTTGCTGTATTTGGTTACTCGTTCTACATCAAAAACGATACACAAACAGTTAAACCTGAGCCATCGGTAAATATTAAAACACTCGCATCTACATTAAATCAGCCTATGATCGACGCGCTAACAATGTATGGCCAAGACAAGGTTAAGCAATTACTCGACTTAACATCCTCTTTAGATGATGAATTTGAATATACTCTTTATCGTTTCAGCGCGACTTCTGATACACAACTCGTTTATAGCAATAGCGAGACCGCACCTGATTCCATCAAAATTACACAATATAATGAGAGCACAGGTGTGTTGCATCATATTCTCTTACTTAACGATCAGCCAATTGGTGAGCTAATTATAAAACAAGAGTTAGCTCCACCACCATTAAGCATGCAAGACTCTCAGGTAATTGCATATGGCGTTGCAATCGCAACTGTTATTTCTTTATTTATCTTCGCGTTACTTTTTAACGTATACATTAATGGCCGTTTACGTAAAAGCACTGACTCACTCTCGCAAGAACTTCAGGCTATTACAGAGCAAGGTAACTATAATAGTAATGTTAATGAACAGCTAGATATTGGTTTAGGCTCTGTAGCACAAAGTATAAATGTACTCCTTAAGCAAGTACAAACAGCCCTTAGCGATAACGAGTCGGTACAAAAAGAACTGAAAAAACTACAAAATGGTTTAGAGTCAGAGGTGCAAAACCGCACTATTGCACTCGAGAGAGAAACTTTAAAAGCACAAAGAGCTAGCGAAACTAAAACCACCTTTTTGGCTACTATGAGCCACGAAATCAGAACGCCTATGAATGGTGTTATTGGTACTATCGATTTGCTTCGTCAAACAGACCTTGATGGTGCTCAGCATCGCTTAAGTACTATTATTCGCGAATCAGCATTCTCACTATTGAGTATTTTGGATGATATTTTAGATTTTTCTAAAATTGAAGCTGGTAAGCTCAACATAGACCCAATCCCTTTTTCAGTGAGCGATACCCTAGAAGAAGTAACTCGCGTTTTATCGTCGGTAGCTAAAAAACGAGAACTCGATTTAGAATTATCAATTGCGCCTGATATTCCAGTAAATCTAGTCGGTGACAGCGTACGTGTGCGCCAAGTACTTTATAATTTATGCAGCAATGCAATTAAATTCACAAGCACTGATGAAAAAACCCAAGGCCATGTGAGAATTTCGGTTGAGGTTGCGCATAACACCGCCGACCATTTTACCTTGCGCTTTTGCGTAACCGATAACGGCAAAGGGATGACACAAGCTCAGCTAAGAGACATATTTAGCCCATTTGTTCAGGCTGAGAGTTCAATAACCAGAGAGTTTGGTGGCACAGGGTTAGGGCTTTCTATTTGTAAGAGTCTAACAGAGTTAATGTTAGGTACTATTCATGTAAATAGCCATGCAGGTATTGGCAGTGAATTTACCGTTGAGCTGCCTTTTAGCACCTCTGGTAAAATAAAATATGCTCATAAAAATGCCTTAGACGGCAAACCAATTATTGTTGTAAGTAACAACCTTCAACGCGAAAAAATAATGTACCGTTATTTATCGTTTATGGGTGCAAAAGTTATTTATGCGCACACAGAAAAAGAAATTGAACAACACCAAAACACAGAGGGTGCTATTTGGGTTGCTGACGGCATAGATAATATTGATGATATTAACTCTTTATTGAGGCGGTTATTGTACTCACTCGAGGATTACAATCAGCAAGTAGTCGTATTAAGCAAACTAGATGAAGCGGCCATTAATCATAAAAACATATTTTACATAAATGCATCTCCGCTTTGTAAGTCCAACTTTATGCTTTCTATTTTGGTTGCAGCAGGCTTACATCAACCAAAACAAATTAAAAAAGCAAAATCGCTAAATAACTATTTAAATATTGAGCAAGCTCGAGAATCAAATAAATTAATTTTGCTTGTTGAAGACAACCTTCTAAACCAGCAAGTTTTAACTGACCAATTGCATATATTGGGGTATGGCGTAGAGGTTGCCAACAATGGCGAAGAAGGCCTAGATATGTGGAGAAAGAATAATTTCTCACTTATTTTAACCGATCTACACATGCCAAAAATGTCGGGATACGACATGGTTGAAAAAATTCGTAACGAAGCTGAATTACTAGAAGCTATAGACGCACAACCTTATATAGTTGCAGTTACCGCTAACGCTCTCAAAGGTGAAAAAGAACGCTGTTTAGCAGTAGGTATTAATGACTTTATTACAAAGCCTATAGAACTCAATGCGCTTGAAGATACTTTAAAACGCTGGAGCGACAAGCAAGCTCCTAAGCAAGCGCTAGCTCCTCAACAAAACACTGCCTTGCCAATAGATATGGATGCAGTCGCCAAATACGTAAATGGCGATAAAGCAAAACAACTTCGCTTTTTCAAAATGTATTTAGAGCAAAGTCAAAGTTTAATTAAATCAATAAATTCAGGCGTTATGGTTAACGACCTAGCAGAAATAATTGAGGGTTGTCATCAACTCAGATCTATTTCTAAAACCATTGGGGCAGAAACAGTTGGTAAGCTTGCCGGCGCATTTGAAGATAAATGCAAAGCGGGCGAACTAACAACTGATGAATTAATTGATTTACGCGACCAGTTAGAAATTGAATATTCTAAAGCGGCTCAGTTTTTAAAAGAGCAAGTTAGAAAGGCTGAGGAAGAAAACGAAGAGTTTTAGCACTTAATAGCTAAATAATTAGCAATAAAAAAGGGGCTTTTAGCCCCTTTTTTAATAAGTTATTTATTTTTCTGGCGGTCTATAGCCTTCAATTTCTACGTCTTTACCTTCAAACAGAAAGCCAACCATTTGTTCTTCTAAAAATGTACGATGCTCTGGATCCATCATATTTAAATGCTTTTCGTTAATTAGCATAGTTTGTTTATGTTGCCATTGAGCAAAAGCTTCTTTAGAGATGTTATTAAAGATCTTTTCACCAAGCTCACCCGGGTAAAGTTGAAAACCAAGGCCTTCGGCTTCTTTTTGTAACTTTTGACAAAATACAGTACGTGCCATAATTAATTTCTCTTAAGCGTTAAATGCAAACAGTTTAACCTATTGGTGCAATTTGTTTAACCAACTTTTTAGTTGGTGCAGCCAAACCCACTTCTACTGATTGATCTAGCGGGTACCAAACTAGCTGCCGTTCGTTAATCACATCCGGGATTTGTTTAAGATTTAATATATGTGGGTTAATAGTCAGCTCAAAGTGAGAAAATACATGGGTGAATGGTACCAATGGCTCAAGTTCTGATTTAAAGCCATGTTGAACTAAAAAGTCATCTAGCTGTTTACGCTCAGCAAACTCAAAAAAACCAAACAATCCCCCCCAAATACCAGAGCTAGGGCGTTTTTCCATAAGGACCTTATCGTCACATTTTATAATTAGCTGATGACAGCTTTTTTTAGGCACTACTTTTTTTGGCTTCGAATGAGGAAATTCTTTAACCTTACTAGCATTAAACGCACCGCAGCGGCTGTTTAACGGGCACGGCTCACAATCAAAGCGGCTACGTGAACATAAGCTTGCACCTAAATCCATCATAGCTTGGTTGAATTCAGTCACATTATTTTTAGGTGTTAATTGCGACGATAAATGCCAAAGCTGGTTTTCTACTTTTTTTACCCCATACCAGCCCTCCACCATAAAATAGCGTGCCAATACTCGCTTTACATTACCATCTAAAATGGGGTGATGCTGGCCAAGCGACAATGACAATACAGCCCCTGCTGTAGAACGCCCTATACCGGGCAAGTCCATAACTTCCTCAAGCGTTTGAGGAAACAGCCCGTTGTATTTATCGCGAACTATCTTTGCTGTTTTATGAAGGTTTCGCGCGCGGGCGTAATAACCTAAACCAGTCCAGTGGTGAAGAACCTGATCTTCTTCGGCATTCGCCAAAGCGATAATATCAGGAAAGCTTTTCATAAATTTTTCAAAGTATGGGATCACAGTAACAACTTGAGTTTGCTGGAGCATAACCTCAGAAACCCACACTTTATAAGGTGTTTTACCCAATTGCCACGGCAGTGTTTTTCTGCCATGAAGGTGATACCAATCAACTACTTGCTTTGAAAACCAGTGAGACTGCTCTTTATTTAAGTCCAACATATTATACTTTTACTCATTCTCAATGGCGGGTCAGTCTATTGCAGTGAGTAAAAAGATCAAGCTATAGAGGCTGTAAAACCAGCTAATACTTGTGATTGAGGCCATCGTCAGGGATAATATGCAACCATTTTTAAACACATTGTTTTGTCAGGCCAATTAGATATGAGTGAATCAAGCAATACCAACCTAGAGCAAGCTAAGCAAGAAGGTAAATACATCCGCACCATTCGCAGTTTTGTAAAACGCGAAGGTCGATTAACCAAAGGCCAAGCCGCTGCAATCGAAAAATGCTGGCCAACAATGGGCTTAGAGCATAAAAACGGCATGCTTGATTTAAGCCAAGTATTCGGCAACAACAATGATGTAGTCCTAGAAATAGGCTTTGGTATGGGCAAGTCGCTTGTCGAAATGGCTAAAAATGCTCCACACCTAAACTTTATTGGTATTGAAGTACACCGCCCTGGCGTTGGTGCATGTTTAATGGATGCCGACGAAGCGGGCGTAACTAATTTACGCGTGTTTGAACACGATGCTGTAGAAGTGCTTGCTGATTGCTTAAGCGATGAAAGCCTAACTACATTGCAATTATTCTTCCCAGATCCATGGCACAAAAAGCGCCACCATAAACGCCGTATTGTACAAACTGAATTTGCTGAAAAGCTTCGCTCAAAATTAAAAATAGGCGGTGTTTTTCATATGGCTACTGATTGGGAGAACTACGCAGAACATATGCTAGAAGTAATGCAAGCGGCTCCGGGTTATAAAAACCAATCAGAAACAAACGACTACGTACCTCGCCCTGATTTACGCCCTCTTACCAAGTTTGAGCAACGCGGCCACCGATTAGGTCACGGCGTTTGGGACTTAATGTTTGAGCGCACCAAGTAATTACACTTTTATATTAATTTAACACTTAGTAAGGCAAAGCCATTTATGAGCGTATTAACCAACCCAAGTTTACTGTTACTTCGAAATAGCGAGGCATTAACGGGTAAATCTATATTGGTGGTCAACTTTGTTCAAGATGGCTTTTTAGCTGAGCTTAAAACGCTGAATCCAAATAGCAAAATTACAGCGTTTAGCTATAACCATGCTAATGGTGAATTTGCTAAAAACACTCATGGCGTTGATGTGAGCGTTAACCACACCATTACCGGTAGCGACTATGACTTAGTTATTCTTTATTACCCTAAGTCAAAACCAGAATTGCTAATGGCGCTTGATAATATACGCGCGGTAATAACAAGCGATGCCGAGTTATTAGTGGTTGGCGAAAATAAGAGTGGTGTTAAATCGATTGAAAAACAATTAGCAGGCAAAGCTCAATATAGTAATAAGATTGATTCGGCTAAACACTGCGTACTTTACTCATTTTCTCAAATTGAGCTTAATGCGCAATTTGATATTAGCCATTACCATAAAACATTTACCGTTAGTATTGCCGATACATCATTTTCAGCTATCAGCGTACCTGGCGTGTTTAACCATGGCTGTTTAGACGCTGGTACCAAAATGCTACTCGAAAATGCCCCTTCAACCAAACAAGGTAAAGTACTCGACTTTGGTTGCGGTGCTGGCTTAATTGCGACCTTTCTGGGTTTAAAAAATACAGCTCTTGAATTTGTATGTAGTGACGTAAGCGCACTTGCAACCTATGCAACAACTCAAACTTTAAAGTTAAACGGGGTAACTGGTGAGGCAATTCTCAGTGATGGCCTTAAAAATATTAGTGGTAAGTTTGATTTAATAGTGAGCAACCCGCCGTTTCACACAGGAATTGCAACAGACTACAGCGTTGCTGAAACGTTTTTAGCTAACGCAAAACAACATTTAACTAAAAACGGAAAACTAACCATTGTGGCAAACAGCTTTTTAAAATATCCGCCAATTTTAGAAACACAATTTGAAACTTATCAAACTGTTTTCAAAAACAATAAATTTGCCGTTTATAGTAGCTAAATTTTTTATATTTTAAGTTGAGCATTCTGCGTGCTCAACTTAGCAATAAAATATTTCCTATTATTTTTATTTTTTTGCACCACAGTGTTTCTTCTTTGCTAGACTAATAAAATAATAAAACTCAATGACTCAGGCGACACTCAAATAATGCCTAGAAAAGTTCATCAAAGCAGTATTCGTAAAGCACTCATAAATCTAATAATGCTTATAACTGCTATTTGCTTGTCATTATCGATTTCTATATCAACTTATTTAAGTGTTAAAGAACAAAAACAATTAATAGTGAGTAAGCTCGTTATTTTGGCGGAAATAGTTGCTTTTGACGCTGGAAAATCAGTTTTTGAAGATGACAGAAAAACAGAAGAGAAACGCCTTAAATACTTTGAAAAAACTCCTTTAGTTAAAAACATACATGTATATTCTATTGAGCAAGCATCTCAAAAACCTGTTTTTTTTATAAGTTTTAATGCAAAAAAAACGCCACCAGTCCCCCTTCGAACCGACAGCATTGAAGAACTAAAAACACCACGTATAACCCACGAAGATATCGAACTAATAAAGCCAATTTTTCATAATGAAAAGGTTGTTGGTCATGTATACATGCGTGGAAGTCTTGAAAGCTTAGACGATTATATAAAACAAAAAATAGTTGTAGATATCTTACTGACTTTACTAATACTTGTTGTTGTGTATTTTATCGCAATAAATGTTCAAAAAAGAATAGCTCGACCGATAGAGCGGCTTAGCATGCTATTACAAGACGTATCAAAAAATCATAACTACGATGTACGCGCACCAGTAACCGACGTAAAAGAAATATCAGCGCTTTCTAACAGTTTAAATATCATGCTTACACGCACCCAAAAACAATTGACTCGCCATGAAAAAGACAAAGAAGAAATTAAACAGCTTAACCAAGGGCTAGAAGAAAAAGTAAACCAACGAACCATAGCCCTTCGAGAGGCAAATCAGGAGTTATTATCAACCCTTGAGCGTATGCATCAGTATCAAACGCAGATTGTTGAAAATGAAAAAATGGCATCGCTTGGTCAAATGGTTGCCGGTGTTGCACATGAAGTTAACACACCAATAGGCCTTGGTATTACAAGCTCTACTTTGCTGCGCGATAAGTTAGCCGATTTACAAATTAGCTTTGATGATAAAAAACTGACTTCAAATCAATTAAAACGCTTTATTGACGACGGTATTGAAAACCTAGATTTGATTTACCGTAACTTAAACCGTGCAGCCGACTTAATTTCAACCTTTAAAAAGGTAGCGGTTATTCAAGATGATGACGTAACTACATACATTAATATTCATAAGTTAATAACAGATGTTTTGACATCAATAAGCTCAGAGCTTGAAGAGAAAAAACCGGTTATAAACATAAATTGTGCAACCGATTTAACCGTAGAAAGCAAGTCAGAACCATTACAACAAGTACTTATACAACTAATAACAAACTCACTACTACACGGGTTCGTTGGTAATGAAAATAATGAAATACAATTTGATGTAGAGTTAACAGGAAAAAAACTCACTATTATTTACAGCGATAACGGCCAAGGCGTAGATAAAAAAATTAAACACAGAATATTCGACCCATTTGTAACCTCAAAAAGAGGACAAGGGGCAAGTGGCTTAGGCATGCACTTAGTTTACAATTTAGTAACCCAAGCTTTAGGCGGCCATATATTAATTGATTTAGAAAAAAAACGCGGTGCGCGATTCATCATAACCATCCCTTAAAAGTGAAGTAACCAAACACATATATTTACTTGTATTCCTTGAATTACTACTTATTGACCCTATTTATGCTTCATGTGGTAAACAAGTGTAATAGTTATCGTTTATATAGCGCAATTTTTTGAACTTTATTACTTTTGCGATATCACATACATTGATGAAAGATTAGATAGTGATATAATTTAACTTTGAATTAGTCTGATTATTTAACAGCTTTGCGTAGTCAGCCGGTCCATAAATTATCAAAGTAAATGAACTTCATACGTGTATTGATCGATTTAACAGTAGTTTTTGCACGGGCTTTTTGAGCAAACTTTGAACTCTTACTGTTTTATTTTTATCCAACTTGTTTTTTCTTGTTAACAATTGGATATAATCCTATAATCTCTAGTAGTCGGATTTATACTAAATACCGATTTTTTGTAAATAAAATATTCCAAAAAGGTTAATTAATAATGCAAACGCCAGTCATTCTAATCGTAGAGGATGAAGACGTAACTCGACTAAACCTCGTTAGTTTATTTGAAGCTGAAGGTTACAAAGTTATTGAAGCCATTGATGGCGATGACATGCATGACAAGCTTACAAATAACGACGACGTTAATCTCGTAGTTATGGATATCAATCTTCCAGGCAAAAACGGCCTTATATTAGCCCGTGAATTACGCCAAAAACGCAAAGTAGGCCTTATCTTCTTAACAGGTCGTGATAACGATGTTGATCGTATTTTAGGGCTTGAAATTGGCGCTGATGATTACATTACTAAACCATTTAACCCTCGTGAATTGACTATTAGAGCGCGTAACCTTATTACACGTACTGGCCTAAGCGATGATGAATCAGCACTTGAAACTAATGGTGTTATTACATTTAACGGTTGGGAATTAGACGAAAATAGCCGCTGTTTAACATCTCCTAATGGCGATGCTAAGCGCTTGCCTAAAGGTGAGTACAGAGCACTGAGATTAATGCTTGATTCTCCAGGTCGTATTTTTAGCCGTGAACAACTAATTAAACATATGACAGGCCGTGAGCTACGTGCAAACGACCGTACTGTTGATGTAACTATTCGCCGTATTCGTAAGCATTTTGAAAGCGATAATTCTACATCAGAGCTTATCAGCACCATTCATGGTGAAGGCTACCGCTTTATTGGTAAAATCGACAGCTAATTAGCGTTTATTCTAATTGCTGTAGAAATAAATGAAGGGCACGTTGTCCTTCATTTATTTTATCTGCCAACACCAGCAGCCACTCCTCAAGCACTTCATCACTCTCATCTATCGCGCCATATTCCATTACTTTTGCATGCAGTTGAACATCGTTCAAACCAACAGAACCTGCGGCACCTTTAAGCTTATGCGCAACCGATTTATACTCTTCCCTGTTGCCTGTATTTAATGATGTAAGCAATTCTTGTTGATATTGCGGATTTAGCTTTTCAAACAACTGACTGCTGCGCCTAAACACAACTAACCCCATAGAATTAACAAAGTCTTCTATTGTTTCAATATCTAGCAAATGCGCATCAATACTTTTAAGTGCTTCGTCGGTTACTTTTAGCTGTGGCTCGTTGCATTGAGCTTGCTTAATATCAAATAAGTCAGCGAGCATTTTATCAAGCTTTACTGTATTAATAGGTTTAGCTAAAGCGCCTTGAATAGAAATACCTTCAAGTTCTTCTTCTGCACTTCTCACATTAGCGGTTAGTGCAACAATAGGCAGGTTATCAAAGTGGCTATCAGCACGGATTTGCCTTGCAACTTCATCGCCATTTATATCGGGTAGCTGCATATCAAGTAATACTAAATCTAGGTCGTCTTCGGTATCAACAAACGAAAGTGCATCTTCGCCCGTTTCAGCCCATAGCACTTCATGTCCGCGTTGCTCCAATAAATTAGTGGCTATTTCGGCGTTAAGTGGTACGTCTTCAACGAGTAAAATATAAAGCTCTCGGCCAACATAGCTTTGCTCTGTAGGCGCAATACATAAGCTCAGCGGTATTTGCACTGTAAAGCAACTGCCCTCACCCTCTGTACTGTTTACTGTAATACTGCCTTTCATAGCCGTGACTAGCGCTTTAGTTACCGCAAGACCAATACCTGAACCTATTGCATTAGTGCCTTGTAAATCAGGTGCTTTATAGTACATATCAAAAATACGAGAAAGCTGCTCTTGTGGAATACCTTGCCCTGTATCTGAGATTTTAATAACTAACCATGGGCCTTCAGGGCGATTTTCACGGCTACATTCAAGTGTGACTTTGCCATGCTGGGTAAATTTCACTGCATTGTTTATCAGGTTCCAAACCACTTGGCGTAAACGAGTAGGATCAAGCAGTGCATATATATCAAGCATGCCATTTCGCTCAATATCAAACTCAAGCCCTTTTTGCTCAGTTATTAGCCCTGCAAAATTCACAACATCGTTTATAAAATCAGATACATTAATAGAGTTGGCGGCAATATCGAGCTGCTCTCTGTCTATTTTATCTAAATCTATGATGTCGTTAAAAATATTACCGAGCGTTTCAGCACTTGAAAAAACCGTGTTACACCAACTGCGTTGCTGCTTGTTTAGATCGGTATCGAGCAACATACGTGTTAAGCCCACAATGCCGTTAAGCGGGGTACGCAACTCATGGCTTAATGTGGCTATAAATTTCCCTTTATCTTTATATGCGGTTTCAAGCGCCTCAGCCGCTTCTTTACGGCTCGTAATATCACGCCCAAAACCAAGTAAACCTATGTAGTCGCCTTCATCGTTTATAAAGGGAAGTTTTCGTAGCTCAAACCAGCGCGTTGCACCATCAACTTCATAACCTACATCGATGGTGAGTGCTTTGTGAGTTTGCTCTACCTCTTTATCTGTGCGCAATACTTCAGATAAAAAGTCGTTTGGGAATATTTGTTCAACCGTTTTACCTATAAGCTCACTGCTTGATTTACCCATTACTTCTTCAAACATTTTATTGCAGCCAGCAAATACCCCATTGTTATCGCGGTAATAAAATAGATCGGGGGATGAATCAACAATTGAGCGTTGCAACATGCTTTGCTGAGCAAGCTCTTGCTGTGTTTTTTTACGCTCGGCAATTTCTCTACGCAGTTCTTCAATGGCGCGATGCTTAGCATGAAAAGCCATTTTACGTTCATCTATTTCAATATTAAGCCGACTAATATTATCTTTAAGTGTTTGGTTTAATAGTTTTTCTTGTTTAGTTGCGCTATCTAAGTAGGCGTAGGAAGCATCTAACTGACGAATTGAATTAATAAGTACGCTTATAATTAAAGGTGACACAACAGCTGAAAAAAATACCACGGCCAAAATATCTACAAGAAACAATTCGCCTATAGCTACGTAGTAAAACATGCTCGATAAAATAAGAGATGCCGCTAAAAATAAAGCGTAACAAATGGCAGCTGTTTTTAACTCACCAAATCGCGCTATTGAACTTGAAAGCACCCGAACCCAAGGGCTCAAAGAATAATCGGTCATACGTAGTTTTATCTCTTTGCTGTTTGCTTAAATATAAGAAAGGCAATGCTATTTACAGATTTTAGCATTTTTCTATTCGCTATTTTCATGTTGTGCGACAAAAACAGAAAATATTCATACGCAATTTTAGCGGGCAGTAAAGTCCTCGTTTCAGCCATTGATTATTTCGTGTAAAATAATGCGCCTTATCATTGCCAATAACGAGTAACATAGCATGCAAACCAATATGCCCGATATAGCTGACACCGCTCCTGCATTACAAACAGGTAAATTAGACTGGGTTGGCATGGGTGAAATTGAACTGCCATTTATTTTTGAATCGCGTGATTTAAGCCCTGTTACTGTTAATGCCAAAGCCCGCGCATTTGTTAACTTGCACAAAGAAGACGCCAAAGGCATTCATATGTCGCGCTTATTTTTAGCGCTTGATTTACTCTCAACAGAGCAACAAGTAAATCCTCAAACAATTAGCCAAGCACTAAATACGTTTATATCTAGCCATGAAGGGTTGAGTAATAAGGCACAGATTGAGTTTAAGTTTGAGCTACCACTTCGCCGTAAGTCTCTATTGAGTGGCAAAGCTGGCTGGAAAAGCTATCCAATCACACTTACAAGTACAATTGAAGATAATATCATTAGTTACGAGCTAACCGTTGATGTTACCTATTCATCAACTTGCCCTTGCTCGGCGGCTCTTGCACGCCAGCTAATACAAAATGCATTTAGCGAAAAATTTAACCAAGACACGCTCAACCAAAAAGAGGTACTTGAGTGGCTTGGCACAACACAAGGCATTGTGGCGACCCCTCACTCGCAGCGCTCAATTGCTAACGTAAAAGTTAAACTCAATAGCAACATTAATGAGTTTGATGTAGTTAACTTAATAAATACCCTTGAAGGCGAGCTCAAGACGCCAGTGCAAGCGGCAGTAAAGCGTGAAGATGAACAAGAATTTGCCCGTTTAAATGGGCAAAATTTAATGTTCTGCGAAGATGCCGCGCGTAAAATTAAAGCAATATTAGAAACAGACGGTTACGCAGATTACTGGCTACAAATAAACCATTACGAATCGCTTCACGCCCACGACGCTGTGGCGGTTGCTGTTAAAGGTATTAATGGCGGGTATAAGGCATAAAACACCTGCGTTAACTTAAATCTCCATTCGGTAAATCACATACAATATTTGGGCACGGTACTTGCTTTAACAAAACAGTGTCAATTTGTTGTTATGGAGTTACCGTATGGAATTCGCTTTATTGTCGATTTTAGTATTAGTGGTAGGTGCATCAATTGCCGCGTCAAAATTTAGTGACGACGGTGGTAATCCTTATCCTTTTAAACGTAAACAAAGTGTATTTACGCAAGTAGAAAGCGCCTTTTTAAACCTGTTAGAACGCGCTATTGGCGATCAATATAAAATAGTGAGTCGAGTTAAGCTTATTGATGTGATCGACTGTAAAGAAGGTTTATCACCTAAATCAAAACGTGCCGCTATTGCTAAAGCCAAAAATAAGCAGCTTGATTTTGTGTTAATCGACAAAGAAAAAATGACCATCGTAGCAGCTGTTGATTTAGTAAATAACGCAAATAAAGATGGCCACAAAGCCCAGCGCGACTGGTTTGTAAATGGCGCCTTAGAAGCTGCAGGCATTCCACACATTCGCATGAAGGTAAAAGCGGGCTATCGCCCATCAGAAGTACGCGATGCCATTATGTTCAAACTGGGTAAACCAGCACCAACAGCACAGCGCCCATTACGTAACCGAGTTCACAAACCTGCTGTTTTATCTCCCTCACAAGCTAAAGCCCATTCAACAGCATTAGCCGAAATATAATTATCAGGTGACTAAATTTGCATTAAAGCGAGCATTTTAAATGTCTCGCTTTTTTGTTTTTTATTGCTAACTTCACGTATAATCAAGCTATTCAAACTCAGGAATCAAACACTATGAATGTTGGTATTATTGGCGCAATGGAGCCAGAAGTTAAAATTTTGCGTGAAGCAATGCAAAACCCAGCTACTTTAACTAAAGCAGGTTTTACATTTTACACTGGTGAATTAGCGGGCTGCACAGTAACTCTTGTTCAATCAGGTATTGGTAAAGTAGCATCAAGCATTGCAACTACATTACTTATTGATAATTTTAAGCCTGATTGCGTAATTAACACCGGCTCTGCTGGCGGTTTTGATCCATCATTAAGTGTTGGCGATGTCGTTATATCGTCAGAAGTTCGTCACCACGATGTTGACGTAACTGCATTTGGTTACGAAATTGGCCAAGTACCACAAATGCCTGCAGGTTTTGCTGCACACCCTAAATTAGTTGAAGCAGCCGAGCAAACTATTGCACAAATTAGCGAAGTTAAAACGTTAGTTGGCCTTATTTGTACTGGCGATACCTTTATGTGTGATCCTGTTCGTATTGATAAAGCCCGCAGCGACTTTCCTTCAATGCTTGCTGTAGAAATGGAAGGTGCGTCTATCGCGCAAACCTGTCATACGCTTGAAACTCCTTTCGTTGTTATTCGTTCAATGTCTGATATTGCTGGCAAAGAATCGCCACAGTCGTTTGAAGAATACTTAGAAACAGCATCAATCAACTCATCTAAAATGGTTGTTGCTCTACTTGAAAAGCTAACAGCTGTAACACTGTAAATGCTTAGCAATATTGTTCAAAACCATTTGGACTTTATTGTATTTATAATAGCGCTCCTTGCTGAGCGCTTTTTACCACTTGTTAGTTGGTACCACCCGAATACCGTTTTAGTGGCCGTATTTAGCGCCATGGGCAAACGTATTTATAATAAACAAAATACAAACAGCTACCACTATTTAGCAGCCATACTTGCAAGCGTGCTGGTGCTCAGTGTTATTTTACTAATTGTTACCTTGCTACTTGAATTTGCATTTTACCCAGAGCTACTTGCGGGCCTTATTTTATACCTTTGCCTTGAAAGCCAAAGCCTCAATAAAAAAGCCCTTCGTATTGCAAAGCTCACTAAACAAAACCAAAAGTCAGCCGCACGCGAGCTATTAAAACCACTGCTTGCTCGTGAAGTCAGCAAGCTTTCAACCACAGGCATTATTAAAGCCCTCATTGAAAGCTTAATACTTCGTACTGCTCGTTATTACTTTGTGGTTATATTTGTTTTTTTACTTTTAGGGCCAGTTGCAGCACTTGGTTACCGACTACTTACCTTGATGCAGCAAGCATGGCGTGGTGATATTTCACCAAACAGCGAATTTTTAAGACCATTAAAGCTTGTTTTATTTGTTATTGAGTATATCCCGGTGCGTTTACTTACACTCACAATTGCTGCGAGTAAGGCCACAAAGCAAAGTGTTCACTACATAAAACACTATGGCCAACACTTCTATCAAACAAATACAGGCTGGTTACTCAGTGCATGCTCTGCATCACTTGGCGTGCAACTAGGTGGACCCGCTATGTACTTTAATAAGCGGCATAACAAAATGCGGGTTGGTACTGATAGGTTACCTAACGCTGACGATGTACCAGCGGTTTTAAATCGGCTTAATCAGGCGCGCGCCTTTTGGGTACTCGTTATTGTGTGTATTGAAATTCTAAAAAGCATTTGAGCTTTACTTAGTAAAAATTGAGTATAAAAAAACCAGCCTAAGCTGGTTTTTTTTATTACCCACACACTTAAGCTACGGTAATGTTTGCAAACTTACGTTTACCTACTTGATAAATAGCGGTTGTGCCTTTTGCTATTTCTAGTTTGGTATCAGTGATTTTTTCTTCACCGTTCAGTTTAACTGCACCTTGTTTTATCATGCGCATAGCTTCTGATGTGCTTGCAACTAAATTAGCTTCTTTTAATAAGTTAGCGATTAAAATAGTGTCTTCTGCAATGGTTACTGTCAGCTCAGGAATTTCATCTGGCAGCGCTTTTTTCTGAAAGCGTTGAATAAAATCGTTGTGCGCAGCTTGTGCATCTTCTTCACTATGAAAACGTGCAATTAGCTCTTTAGCAAGTTCAATTTTGATATCGCGCGGGTTAGTCCCCTGCTCTACACGTTCTTTTTGTGCTGCTATTTGCTCAATCGAAAGACCACTTAGTAAATCGTAGTAGCGCCACATTAATACATCACTAATCGACATAACTTTACCAAACATGTCATTTGGTGCATCAGTAATACCAATATAGTTACCTAAAGATTTAGACATTTTTTGAACGCCGTCAGTACCTTCAAGTAATGGCATCATTAAAACAGTTTGTGGCTTTTGGCCCTCAACTTTTTGAAGCTCACGACCCATTAGTAAATTAAAGCGCTGATCGGTACCACCCAGTTCTACGTCAGATTCTAATGCAACCGAATCCCAACCTTGCACTAACGGGTATAAAAATTCATGTATTGCAATTGGCTGCCCGCCATTGTAACGCTTTTTAAAGTCATCACGTTCAAGCATACGCGCAACTGTTTGGTTTGCAGCTAATTTAATCATGCCTGCAGCACCCAGCTTTTCCATCCACGTTGAATTAAAAGCAACGGTTGTTTTTGCCGGATCTAGAATTTTGAAAACTTGTTCTTTATACGTTTCGGCATTGGCAAGAACATCTTCGCGGGTAAGCGGTTTACGCGTCACATTTTTACCGGTTGGATCACCAATCATTCCTGTAAAATCACCAATTAAGAAAATAACTTCATGACCTAAGTCTTGAAAAGTTTTCATTTTATTAATTAGTACTGTGTGCCCTAAGTGTAAATCTGGCGCTGTTGGATCGAAACCCGCTTTGATTTTTAACTTTTTGCCCGACTTTAGTTTTTCAACTAACTCGTCTTCAATTAATATTTCTTCTGCACCGCGTTTTATCTCTGCAAGAGCGGTTTGTAAATCCACAGTCTATTACTCCAAAATTCTGCCAACAAAGAGGGCTACTAGTTGTTTTGTATAACCTTAGTTTAACAAGGGCTAAATCAAACTTATATGTGCAACTAACATAACAAATTTCTACCTAATTAAAACAACTTTTTAAGTGATTAATGCAACTAAATAAAATGCGCACAGTCTGAGATAAATTAAGCGCTAAAAAGGCATATAAAGCCCGATTTTAGCGTAATTCAGCGCGATTTAAAATCTACAAAGCACTGGTATTCGCACAATATTAGGTATATCCTGCAATATTATGTATTTATTATCTTGACAGCAGAAAAAGGCACGTTATGGTTCACGTGGTTAATACCCTCCCCAAAAAACACAAATTGCTTATCTTATGTTTGGTTTCTGCTATTGCCGCTTTAACGTTTCTTCCATCTGAGAAAGCAACAGCGTCCAAAGACAACAATGCAAATGCATTAGAGATTGGCAAACGCTACGAGCTCCAAGTTAAAGTCGATGACAACGAAAAACTTACCGAGTTAAACTCAGAGCAAGCAGCAGAAAAGCTTCCAGAGTATGATTTAGTCGACCACAAAGTAAAAACGGGTGACAACTTAGCAATTATATTTAAACGCGCGGGCTTTTCAGCGCAAACGCTTCATAAACTAATCAACACAAACGCAGAAACCCGCAAGCTAACTAAAATTCACCCAGGCGAAGTACTGAGCTTTGCAACAGGTAAAGACGGCGCACTTGAACAATTGCGTTACGTTATTTCTAAAACAGATACGCTGTATGTAACCTTAGACGACGAAGGTAACTACAATACAGCGATAGATAGTAAAGAAATAGAAACCCTGACCAAAACAGCTGGCGGCGAAATTTCTAGCAACTTTTGGACTTCTGCAATTGCAGCGGGTTTAAGCGAACGCCAAATTATGAACTTTGCTGACATTTTTGGCTGGGATGTGGATTTTGCTAACGACATTCGTAAAAACGATCAATTTGGCTTAATTTACGAGTCTCACTATGTTGAAGGCGAATTTATAGGTACTGGTAAAATTATAGCGGCTGAGTTCATTAACCAAGGACAGCGCTTTACAGCAATTAGACATACTGATGGAAACTTCTACACCCCAGAAGGCCGCAGTATGAAAAAAGCATTTTTACGTGCCCCCGTTAATTTTAAGTATATTAGCTCGAGTTTTAATCCACGTCGCTTACACCCAGTTACTGGGCAAGTAAAAGCACATCGTGGTATTGATTACGCTGCACGAACTGGTACCCCCGTTGTTGCATCGGGTAATGGTAAGGTTGTTAAGGCAGGTTACAGCAAGTACAACGGCAACTATGTATTTATTAGCCATGGCACACAGTATGTCACTAAGTATTTACACCTTAATAAAAAGCTTGTTAGAACAGGTCAAAAGGTTAAACAGGGTGATAAAATTGGTACTGTAGGTGCTACAGGTCGCGTAACTGGCGCGCATCTACATTATGAGTTTTTGGTTAACGGTGTTCACCGTAATCCTAAAACAGTTAAATTACCAAAGTCAGAGCCTTTACCACGCTCTGAGCTTGCTAAGTTTAAACCTATTGCTGATAACTTTATTGCTCAGTTAGAGCGTAACCGCGAGTTACAACTGGCACTTAAGTAATCAGGCTATCACTGTATTAAAAAGCCCTTGCAGGTTTAACCTGCAAGGGCTTTTTTGTGCTTTTTGTTTATTAACGATAGTTAGCTCACACAGGGTGCTCTATATTAAAGGCTTCTAATCTTAATTTTCCTGCAATAGCGATACATGCCTAATTCATTAACACATAAATAAGCTGAATAACTAAAGAACCCATCACTAATGGCCAAATATACTTGCTGTATTTTGTTGCCCCTTCCAGCCCCATTTTGCTTTGATATTTTTCAAGTAATGGGATCAGTAATGCCAATGCTACAAATAAACAAACTAAAATAATAATTACATTCATTAGAAAGCCTTTTTATGGTACTTCGCAGCCTTTAGCGCTTTCGTATAAGGCATACCAATGCTCTCGGCTTAAATGAACATTTATAGCCTCACACGATGCCTTAATACGCTTAGCATTAGTAGTGCCAATAATGGGTTGAATCGACGCTGGGTGGCGCAGTAGCCATGCAAGTACAATAGCCTCTGCAGAGGTACCATAAATTGCAGCAAGTTTATTTACTAAAATACTTGTGTTGATATCGGCTTGCGACGCATTTGATAAATCACCGCCGGTATACAAACCTTGGCACAAGCTCCCCCAACTTTGTATTTGAATGTCAAAGCTGCGGCAATATTCAATATTACCAGGCGTAAAGTTAATGTCTTTCCCGTCGCTATTGCCAGCATACAAGCCTTCATCTATAAATTGATGCTTTTGTAAGCTGGCCTCTATTTGGTTAGCTACAATAGGCATATCAAGAGCATGCTGCAAAAAGTTCATTTGGTGTTGCTGCATGTTTGATACGGCAAAATGTTTTACTTTGCCACTTTCTTTTAAACAGCTAAATACACGTGCAACTTCATCAACTTCCATCAAAGGATCTGGGCGATGTAACATGAGTACATCAAGGTATTGCGTATTTAATCGCTTAAGTGAGTTTTCTACAGACTGTTCAATCCAATCGGCTGAAAAGTCATATCGCTTAGGCCCTTTTTCATCAGCAAACTTTATACCGCATTTAGACTGAATGTATATGTGCTCTCTAAGCTCTGGTCGCTCACTGAGTGCTTGACCAAAGACCTGCTCTGCTTTGCCAAAAGTGTATATATCTGCGTGATCAAAAAAATTAATACCGCCTTCAATAGCGTTATCAATGCACTCGTGGGTTTGTTTAAGGTGCGTGCTGGTAATCGGGTCTTTATTCCAACCGCCTCCCAACCCCATACATCCAAATACAAGTTTACTAACATTAGGTAAGTAGTGAGCTAATGGAGTGTGAAGCATAATGACTATCCTTAAAATTGCGAAGAGCCACCACTTTAAACAAAAACCTCAAAACAAGAAACCATTAACGAACAGAAGTTTCGGACAAAAAAAAGCGCAGTAAACTGCGCTCAATGGTTGGTTGAAATCTAAAATCAATTTAGCCAACAAGTGCCAACAAAATACCTGCAGCAACAGCACTGCCTAAAACGCCCGCCACATTAGGGCCCATTGCGTGCATAAGTAAAAAGTTATGTGGGTTATTTTCAAGCCCTACTTTATTAACTACACGCGCAGCCATAGGAACGGCTGACACACCAGCGGCACCAATTAACGGGTTGATAGGTGTTTTAGATATTTTATTTAAGCCTTTAGCCATAAACACACCTGATGCTGTACCAATACCAAAAGCAAGCGCACCCAGCACTAAAATACCAATAGTCTCTACTGTCAAAAAGTCATCTGCAGCGAGCTTAGAGCCAACCGCCAATCCTAAAAATATAGTTGTTATATTGATAATTTCGTTTTGCGCACTGTTACTTAAGCGGTCTACAACACCCGACTCACGCATTAAGTTACCCAAACAGAACATACCTACTAGCGGTATTGCCGCTGGTAAAAACATGGCTGTTGCAGTAAGCACCATAAGTGGGAAAATAATTTTTTCCTTTTTAGATACTTTACGTAGCTCAGGCATTTTAATTTGGCGCTCTTCTGGTGTTGTGAGTGCACGCATAATAGGAGGCTGAATAATTGGAACTAGCGCCATGTATGAATAAGCAGCTACCGCAATGGCACCTAATAAATCAGGCGCTAATTTTGAGGCTAAAAATATTGCCGTTGGGCCGTCAGCGCCACCAATAATAGCAATAGCCGATGCATCTTGAAGAGTAAACTCAAAACCCGGAATAAAGTTAAGTAAAATTGCGCCAAATAAGGTCGCAAAAATACCAAACTGAGCCGCAGCTCCCAGCAATAACATACGAGGGTTTGCTATTAACGCACTAAAGTCAGTTAGTGCACCAACCCCCATAAATATTAATAGTGGAAAAATACCGGTATCTATACCCACATAGTAAACTGAGTACAAAAGCCCACCAGGGTCTGATAGTCCAGCAACCGGAATATTAGTTAATATCGCGCCAAAACCAATTGGTAATAAAAGCAGTGGCTCAAAGTTTTTAGATATCGCTAAAAACAATAACAAACAGCCTACTGCAATCATTATCAAGCCAGGAAACGTAAAGTTAGCAAGGCCAGTAGCCTGCCAAAGGTTTAAAAGACCTTCCATTTACATTTACTCCTTAAGCCAGCGCAATAATTGCGTCGCCCGTGGTCACTGAGTCACCCTCAGACACAAGCACTTCAGCAATGGTACCAGTATGCATTGCGCGAACCTCAGTCTCCATTTTCATGGCTTCCATAATCACAACAACATCACCTTCGTTTACAACTTGGCCGGCTTTTACTTTTATTTTAAAAATATTACCTGCTAAAGGTGCATTTAACGTTTCACCCGAAGCCACTGAAGCAGATTGAGGTAAGTGCTCAGAATCTTTTAACGTTACCTCTTTAAGCTCACCGCCTTGCGCTACGACAACGTCGTAAACCTTACCGTCTACCTTAACGCTATATTGCTCAGCCTTAACATTGTTACCTTTGGCTGACACCTTAGCTGGTGACTTACTTGAATTATCTTCTACGCTAGGGACTGGTTCGAACGCATCTGGGTTGTTACGGTTTTTGATAAACTTCAAACCAACCTGCGGGAACAGTGCATAAGTAAGTACGTCGTCAATTTTATCATCAGCGAGTGTTAAACCTTGTTCTTGCGCTTCTTTTAATAGCTCAGCTTCAAGCGTTTCAAGCTCAGGCGCAATATTGTCAGCTGGGCGACACGTAATAACGTCGCTACCATCAAGTACTCGCTCTTGTAGCTCTTTGTTCATTGGAGCTGGAGTTAAACCGTACTCACCTTTTAATACACCTGCGGTTTCTTTTGTGATTGTTTTGTAACGCTCACCGGTTAGTACGTTAAGCACAGCCTGCGTACCCACAATTTGCGACGTTGGCGTAACAAGTGGAATAAAGCCTAAATCTTCGCGTACACGCGGTATTTCAAGTAACACTTCGTTAAGCTTATCGGCTGCACCTTGCTCTTTAAGCTGGTTTTCCATGTTAGTTAACATGCCACCAGGTACTTGAGCCAATAAGATTCGTCCATCAACCCCTTTAAGGCTACCTTCGAATGCAGCGTATTTTTTACGTACATCTCTAAAGTAAGCAGCAATTTCTTCAAGTTGGTTTAAATCGAGTTCGGTATCGCGTGCGGTGCCTTCAACAATCGCTACAATTGTTTCTGTTGCTGAATGACCGTAGGTCATACTCATAGATGAAATAGCGGTATCAAGCATATCAATACCGGCATCAATAGCTTTTTGATATGTAGCGGTGCTTAAACCTGTTGTAGCATGGCACTGCATAGCGATTGGAATAGACACCGTTTCTTTAAGCGCTTTTATAAGCTCTTCTGCATCGTACGGTTTTAATAAACCCGCCATATCTTTAATACAAATTGAATGACAGCCAAGCTCTTCTAGTTGCTTAGCTAAAGTTAGCCACATATCAAGTGTATGAACAGGGCTTACCGTGTACGAAATAGTACCTTGAGCATGAGCACCTACTTTTACAGCCGCTTTAATCGCAGTTTCTAAGTTACGCACATCATTCATTGCATCAAAAATACGGAACACGTCAACGCCATTTTTATGAGCTCGCTCTACAAACTTTTCAACCACATCATCAGCATAATGGCGGTAGCCTAATAAGTTTTGACCGCGTAATAGCATTTGCTGTTTAGTGTTTGGCATCGCTTTTTTTAGCGCACGAATACGTTCCCATGGATCTTCACCTAAATAGCGAATACACGAATCAAATGTTGCTCCGCCCCACGACTCAATTGACCAATAACCTGCATCATCTAGTTTGCTGGCAATCGGTAGCATGTCGTCTAAACGCATACGAGTGGCAAGTAATGACTGATGAGCGTCACGTAGAACCAATTCTGTTAATTTTAATTTAGCCATGTGTGAGCCCCTTATTTGTTATTTGATTTGTACTGAGCAATGGCAGCACTAATAGCAGCGATATGCTCATTTGGCACACCTTGAGATTTAAATGATGGTGATTTAACTGGAGCCGCAACGTCAGCAGGGCTAAAACGCGCCACCAAGTTAGACATAATTGTAACTGCGCCAATTAATATTGAAAGAAAGACAAACACCCCAACCATTCCTGTTAGCATTAAGCTACCAGCAGTTGCAAGTACAGCACCTATATCCATTCTTCTCCCCTTGAAACCCATATCGAAAAATAAAAAATCGATTTAGTTAAATATTTATTCACTAGATAATAACAAAACAAATACCTTTGTCTAGCCATTGTAAATTGGTAAAACCAATTAAAATAAAAATAACATATAACCAAATTTATTAACCACAGTAAAAACCCTTACTCATCAACACCCCATAATACACAGAAAAAATACTCACTATATCTATAAGCTATAGGTAAAGTTTAAACAAAGCCTATTATTGCGTACTCTACTAAGCCTACTGTGACTCATAAAATGTAGAGAAAATAAAATTTGTTAATTGGTCTTACCAAGCATAGCTTTTCGGTGGCGATATATTTTTGTGTGTGAATAAGTTACACAACCCAACGTAAAAGTTACCAATCAAGCAAACTCAAAAACACAAAGAAAAAACGTAAACAACTGATATTAAACAAAAATACATCATGGCACGCAACTAGCATTAACTATTGTGTACAAATTTGATAACCAAGGAGAAAACAATGTTACGCTGGACAATCACATTTTTAGTTATTGCTTTAATCGCTGCAGTGTTAGGTTTTGGTGGCATCGCGGGTGCCGCAGCTGGTATAGCAAAAATTATATTCTTTATTTTTATAGTACTTTTAGTTATTTCGTTAGTTTCAGGTGCGCTGCGTGGTAAATCGCCCAGGTAGGCATATACTCAACTAACACTACAATTTTATTTATTTACAAGGAATTACATTATGAACTCTACAACTTTAAAAGCAGCACTAATTGGTCTTTTCGCAAGTTTTTTCATCATGGGTTGCCAAGATAACAACGCAGAAGAAGCAGGTGAACGTATTGATGAAGTAGTAACAGATGTACAAAACTCTGTTGAAGATACGTGTGAGGAAGTAAAAGAAGGCGTAAACGCTGAAGAAACTAACTGTTAATAGTTAATATATTAAAAAAACGGCCTCCAGGCCGTTTTTTTGTGCCCGAAATAAATGCACGCATTATAATGCTGCTCATTTATAAGCGAACTTGCTAAAATATACAAAACGATTTTTAAAGCAAGGCACTATGTCATTTTCAACAACCTACACACTTGATAAACCCTACTTTTATGAATGCTTTGACGAGTCACTTCCTTACAGTAAACGCGCTCAGCCTAAGTATTTTTTACTGGTACTGTTAGTTTCGCTTGGTTTATTTAGCATTTACGGTTTAGCTGATCATTATTTAGGAACATTTTTGATCATGGTTGCTGTACTCGAATGCGTTGCTTTTTATTATCGCAGGCCATGGTGGGTAACCAGACAAATGTTTAGCAGAGCATCAGGCTCAGAGGTTACGCTCACTTTTGATGATGAAGGCATTAAATCGGCAAACCATTACAAAAGCTACCAGCTCGCTTGGCAAGACATCACTGAAGTAATCGAAACACCACAGGGCTTATTGATAAAAAATAAAAACAACATGCAATATATCTCTAAGCAAATACTCACAGATGAAATGCTCGACTTTATAAACAAAAAAGCCACTCAATGAGTGGCTTTTTGGCTTAGCTAAATAAATTATTTAGTTAAGTATACGTGTTGATTAAGCATTGCCCGGATTAGGGTTAGACTTTTCAGCTTGTATACGCATGTAAATCTCTTCACGATGCACTGAAACGTCTTTTGGTGCATTTACACCAATTCGAACTTGATTTCCTTTAACTCCTAAAACGGTCACTGTTACTTCGTCACCGATCATAAGGGTTTCACCTACTCTGCGAGTTAGTATTAGCATTCTCTTGCTCCCATGTTCCAATAAAAATTATAAGATTCCGCTTATCCATATTAATGAAAAATAGACTAAAAAGTAAGTAAAAACTCACTATCTATCTACTTTCCGTTAAAAATACTTTATGTAATGCACGAACAGCCAGTTCGAGGTACTTTTCATCTATTAAAACTGAAATTTTAATCTCTGATGTAGACACTAAAACTACATTAATATTTTCATTTGCTAAGGCATCAAAAAATAAACTAGCAACACCCCAGTGCGATTTCATTCCCATACCAACAGCAGATACTTTTGCAATGGTTGTTAGCCCGATTATATTTTCAGCACCTAAAGACACCTTTTGCTCGGTTAGTAACTCAAGTGCTTGCGGGTAGTCGTTCGAGTGCACAGTAAAAGCATAGTCTATTTTTTCAAAGATATGATTAACTTGATTAATCATATCTATTTCGATGCCGTTATCAGCAAAAAGTTTCAATATTTTTACAAGATTTTGAGTGCCGCTTTGCACACCCTGTACCTTAATTAAGCACTCATCAGCATTAAATGCAATACCCGAAACAACTTTACTTGGCATATCGTCTTCCTCAAACGTAATCAATGTTCCTTCATCGGGGTTAAAGCTCGAAAGCACCCTTAATGGAACATTGTGTTTACCTGCCGCCTCAACAGAACGAATATGCAATACTTTAGCACCTAAGCTTGCTAACTCTAGCATTTCAGCAAAGGTCACTTGGCTCATTCTTCGTGCGTTAGGTTCAACCCGAGGATCTGTAGTATATACGCCGTCAACATCAGTATAGATCTGACATTCATCAGCTTTTATAGCCGCCGCTATTTCTACAGCCGACGTATCAGTACCGCCTCTGCCAAGGGTTGTTATATTGCCTTCAACATCACGCCCCTGAAATCCGGCAATAATAGCAATACGGTTATGCTCAAGTTCATGCTTTAAACGTGTAGCTGCAATGTCTGTAATGCGGGCTTTACCGAACATATTATCGGTTTGAATATTAACTTGATCAGCTAATAGGCTAACGGCTGAATGGCCGCGTTTGATAATAGCCATAGCCAATAACGAAACCGATACTTGCTCGCCGGTACTAATTAGTACGTCGAGCTCGCGGTTACTAGGACGGGAATCTATTTGTTTGGCAAGGTTAATTAAGCGGTTGGTTTCTCCCGACATAGCCGAGAGCACTACAACCACTTGATGACCTTGTTGCCTAGTTTTAACAACAAGGTCGGCGACCGCTTCTATTCGCTCTATTGAGCCAACCGACGTGCCGCCATACTTCTGTACAATTAACGCCACTTAGGCTTAAGTACGCTCAGTTAACCAAGCAGTAACGCTATCAAGTGCAGCAGCAAGGTTTTGTGGCTCAGAACCACCTGCTTGTGCCATGTCAGGGCGACCACCACCTTTACCGCCTACTTGAGAAGCCATGTGGTTTACAAGCTCACCGGCTTTTACTTTGCCAGTTAAGTCTTTAGTCACGCCCGCAATTAGACTTACTTTGTCACCGCTGGCAACACCGAGGGCAATAACACCTGAGCCAATCTTGTTTTTAAGGTCGTCAACCATACCACGAAGCGCTTTAGACTCAGTGCCTTCAACATTTGCAACCAATAGCTTAACGCCATTAATTTCTACAATCGAATCAAGTAACGATGCACCTGCAGCGCTCGCTAACTTATCGTTAAGCTGAGCAATTTGCTTTTCAAGACCTTTAGACTTCTCAAGAAGCGCAGTTACTTTTTCAAGTACTGATGCGCTATCGCCTTTCACAAGCGCTGCTACATCGCTAAGCTGTTGCTCTTGCTCACTTACATAAGCAACCGCATCTGCGCCAGTTACTGCTTCTATACGGCGAACACCTGCAGCAATACCGCTTTCAGATACTATTTTGAATAAGCCAATATCGCCCGCACGTTCAACGTGTGTACCACCACAAAGCTCAATTGAGTAATCACCAATGGTTACTACGCGTACTTCGTCGTCGTATTTTTCGCCAAACAGCGCCATTGCACCTTTCGCTTTAGCATCATCAATAGCCATAAGCTCAGTATTAAGTGCAAAGTTACGGCGAATTTCGTCGTTAACTACACGCTCAATGTCACGTAGTTCGTCTTTAGTTACCGCTTCAAAGTGCGAGAAATCAAATCGTAAACGATCCGCTTGAACTAACGAGCCTTTTTGACTTACATGCTCACCTAATAACTGACGTAATGCTTCGTGTAAAATATGTGTAGCTGTGTGGTTTTTCTTGATGTTCTCACGACGAGCATCATCAATAGTGGCATCCACTTTATCGTTAACACCAATACGGCCTTGTACTGTACCGTGGTGCGCAAATGCATTACCTAGTTTAGTAGTGTTAGTCACATTAAACTCGCCACCAGCCACTGTAATTGTACCGGTATCACCCGTTTGGCCACCAGATTCTGCGTAAAACGGTGTGCGATCTAGTATTACAATGCCTTCTTGGCCATCTTCTAATAACTGTACGGCCTCACCACCGGCAAACACTTCAACCACTGTCGCGCTGTAATGCGTGCTGTCGTAGCCTTTAAAGTCAGTGTGTTTATCTGATTTTAACTGCTCGTTGTAATCGGCACCAAATTTACCAGCTTGCTGCGCAGTTTTTCGCTGTACAGCCATGCATTCTTCAAAGCCTTTATGATCAATGGTCATTTGGCGCTCACGCGCAACATCGGCGGTTAAATCGGCAGGGAAACCATACGTATCGTAAAGTTTAAATACTAAATCGCCTGGGATCACATCGCCCTTAAGGTCGCTTAAGCTTTCTTCTAAAATAGCTAAGCCACGCTCAAGTGTTTTACCAAATTGCTCTTCTTCAATACGCAGTACTTTTTCGATAATTTCTTGTTGCTTAGCAAGCTCTGGGTACGCTTGACCCATTTGCTCAATAAGTGCAGCAACTAATTTAAAGAAAAACGCGCCTTGTGCGCCAAGCTTATTACCATGGCGTACCGCACGGCGAATAATACGACGAAGTACGTAACCACGGCCTTCGTTAGATGGCATAACACCGTCGGAGATTAAAAACGCACATGAGCGAATATGATCCGCTACAACGCGAAGCGACTTATCGTCCATATCTTGCGCGTTAGTGACACTCGCCGCCGCTGCAATTAAGCCTTGGAATAAGTCGATTTCGTAGTTTGAATGCACGCCCTGCAAAATAGCAGAAATACGCTCAAGGCCCATGCCCGTATCAACAGATTGCTTAGGTAATGGCAGCATAGTACCGTCGCTTTGACGGTTGTACTGCATAAATACGAGGTTCCAAATTTCGATAAAACGGTCGCCGTCTTCCTCTGGAGAGCCCGGAGGACCACCCCAAATATGCTCACCGTGATCGTAAAATATTTCAGAACACGGACCACATGGGCCTGTATCACCCATAGACCAAAAGTTATCTGAGGTAGCAATACGAATAATGCGATCTTCACTTAAGCCAATATCTTTTGACCAGTACTCAAACGCTTCTTCATCATCGTGGTAAATAGTAACAAGCAGTTTTTCTTGAGGTAATTTAACAACCTCAGTTAGAAACTCCCACGCAAACTTAATTGCTTCTTGCTTAAAGTAGTCACCAAAACTGAAGTTACCTAACATTTCAAAAAATGTGTGATGGCGCGCCGTGTAACCCACGTTTTCTAAATCGTTATGTTTACCACCGGCACGAACACAACGCTGCGAGCTTGTTGCACGTGTATATGGGCGAGATTCTGCGCCTAAAAATACATCTTTGAATTGCACCATACCGGCATTGTTAAACAATAACGTGGCATCGTTACCCGGTATAAGCGAGCTTGAAGGAACAACTTGGTGTTGTTTGCTGGCAAAAAAGTCTAAAAACTGTTGCCTAATTTGTGCGGTAGTCATGTGCTGCATGTGAAAATCTCACCTGTATTTACTGTGATTGCATTGCAAAATCGATTTGTTCGTAGCTAAAACCTCGATACATTAAGTAGCGCACGCGCTTAGCCTTGTCTTTGTAATCGAGGTTTGCCGGTGTATTTGAATATTTTTTGTTATACGCATCCTGCGCAAGCTCAAACCAGTCTATTTCAAGCTCTTCAACTACTCTTTCAAGTAGCGAACGGTCAATCCCTTTACCCATGGCCTCGCTTTGAATTCGCTTAAGCCCATGGCATTTAAAAATGTGTTTTCTTACAAAGCCTTCACAGTAACGTTGCTCGTTTATAAAATTGTGCTTTTCGCACCAATCAAGCAAGTTTTCGATAAACTCATCTGTGGCTTCTTTTTGCTGTAATTTAAAGGTTAACTCACGACGCGAGTATTCTTGGCGCCCGAGTAACCAAAGTACATAATTTTTTAATTTTTGTTTTAACTTATCATCCATTAAGCGTCAAAGCGTCCGCTTGTTTCACTGCTTAGTGGCTTAACATTTTTGTCGTCACTTGGCGGGACAATCGGCATAAAAATCGCCTGATAAGAAACAAAAAAACTAATGTAGCAAATCGGCATTAAAATCAACAGTGGTAAGAACGATAAGAACATAGAAACCGCCATAAATAGTACGCAAATAACGCCAAAAACACTCAACGGAAACAAATTATGATAAAAAACCATAAGCGATTGCTTAAGCGCCGTTAAAATACGTTGCTCTTTATTAAAATAAACAAGCGGTACCGCATAGGCAAAGGCCGTTAAATAAATAAGCATGGCCATAAAAAATAAAATAACACTCGCACCCGAAATACTCGCAATAGTTTGCTCAAGTGCATCTTGAGGTTCAAGCCCTGGCTGGCTCATAATTGCCACGGCATCGGCAAATAAACCGTTTGCTAATAACGCCATTAAAATACCCGCACCCATTTGGTATAACGCCAAACGGACCAAGCCTAAACGGTTTCCTTTAGCTGAAAATGGCTTAAGAATGTCAGCCAACATTATTTTACCGCCTTGCTGTTTGGTCAGCACTGCTTGGTAAAAGCCGGCAGTTAAAAAAGGCGTAGCCAGTGCTGCAACCACTTGCAGTAAAGGTAAAAACAACGACAGTAAGCCCACAATGCCAATAAATAAATGCATAAAAATAAACGTCATTGGCTGGGTTTTAAAAATAAGCCATCCCGCTTTTAGCCACTTTAGCCCGGCATCTGCTTTAAATACTCGTAATTGTGTAGACATACTTGCTCTTAATTTATAACGAAACACGCCAAGTATAACTTGGCGTTGGGTGGGATCACAGAGGCAGACAAGTAATATTAAGGTTTTTTAATTTTTTTAATATCTAGCATATGTGCGCCATGCTTTATTTTGGTTTCTAAGTAGGCTTTGTTACCTGCTACACCCGCTTTTATGTGTGCGTGTGTACCAATAACCGTATCAACTTCAATACCCGCGTCTTTTAAGGCATTGAGCTTTTTAGGGTTGTTGGTCATTAATTTAACATGCTTTAAATTAAGCGCATTAAGCATTAATACCGCATCCGAAAAGTCGCGTAAGTCGTCTGCAAAACCTAAATGGTTATTGGCCTCGTAGGTATTCATACCTTGCGATTGCAATACGTAAGCATCAATTTTATTGTATAAACCAATACCACGGCCTTCTTGGCGTAAGTAAAGTAAAATACCGCCTTGCTCGTGCATCATTTCAATACATTCGTTTAACTGTTCGCCGCAATCACAGCGTGACGAATGAAAAACATCCCCCGTTAAACACTCCGAATGCATACGAATAAGCGGTACATCTTGCTCGGTATCGGCGTTGTTAAACACCATAGCAATATGTTCTTGGCCATCTTTTAGGTCAGTAAATGACACTATTTCTGCAGGGATATCACTATTTTTGCCAACATTAAGTTGGACTCTTGCTCTTACTTGCGCCACGACAAATCCAAATATTTAAATAACTACGACACGACAATAAAGTGATAATATCACAAAAGAGTAAAATTAGATCGTAGTACAACATTGTTTATCGCAATTATATGGCGACGACAGCGCCTGTTTTCAATGACTAACCTTAATTAACCCGAACTCGGGATAATAAACCTATCTCTAGCAGCTATTTTCAGCGCTAACTGCGTTGAATGTACTTGCAATAGGCCAGCTATTGACGCGTAAACTCGCCTTGTTTTCATTGAAAACATCTGGCTAGAGAGAATAAATTTAAAATATCACCACTAGTCAATATTTTAGCAAGTCTCTTAACCAGCGTTCTTGTTAAGTAAAAAACACATTGAATCAACATATAATATTGGCTTTTCGTACCTATTTAATGACAATAACTATCATCTGTAGTAAGTTATTTTTAGTTAAATTTATCTGAATTTTAAATAAAACGTTTAATAACACGAGAGTAATGACATTTAAGTCTACTGCTTTTTAACCAACGCTTTTAGTGAATAAAATTTAAATCTACTTGTAAAATTACATATCTTTTGCAAATAAATTCAATGTAGTTAGCGCTGTAATTACCACTTAGCATAGAGTTATTATTCAAAGTTCAGGTTAATAATTAATAAGGATCATTATGAAGCCACAACACCTTGCCCTATTTGTTGGATTAAGCTTATCTGCCTTTACAAATAATGCACTTGCTAGCCAAACTGACAACGCTAAAGCGGCTTTTTCAACTGCCTATCAAAGTTACCTAAACGCAGTAGAAACAAAACACGATATTGAGCAAGCCGCAAAACGAGCTTACACTACAGGCCTTACTTTTTACGGCGATAAAAGCGACAACACAGCAAACCTTGCTATTAATTATGCTAAAGCCATTACACCGCCAAGAACAACAAGCAACAAAAAAAACATAAGGCAGCAGCGTTACAGCCTTTACTCGCAAGCGTATACAATTTTAGCGGATAACCACGGCAAAAATGCATTACAAACGCTCGACGCACTTTTAGGTAAAGCCGAAAATGCTAAATCAGCGTCTTTGGCAGAAGATCATCTCGAACGTATAATCGATATTGCTAAAGCACAAAATAAACCAAAATTTGTTGCCGATATGCAATTTGAAGCCGCGTCGTTGTTAGCAAGTAAGTTTGCACATAAAAAGTTTCGTGCAGCGCAAAAGTTATTGAACGAAGCTGATGAATACTACCGTGAAAATTTAGACGAAAACACGGTTGAGCGAATCAAAACAGACTTTTTAGTCGCCTCGTTTGCGCAAAGTAAGAGAAAATATAAAAAAGCGATTGAGCGTTTAAATCATGTTGTTTCGGTATTTGATAGCAACCTAAGCTTTGATCATAACGCCGAACTTACCGCGCACTCAAAACTTGTAAACCTTTACGAAAAAACAGGTCAAAGCGAACAAGCAACTAAACATTGTTTAGCTATTGCCGAAATGGTGCCATGGAAAGACTCACAAGAACAAACACCGGTATACCGCCAACCACCTAAGTACCCAGTGAATAAAGCACGCCAAAATACAGATGGTATTGTTGTTCTTCAGTTTGATGTAGACACTGCCGGATTTGTAAAAAACTCATCAGTAATAAGCTCAGAAGGTGGCCACGCATTTGAAAAGTCAGCATTAGAGGCACTTAAAAAATGGCGTTACGCACCCAAATTTGAAAACGGAAGCCCCGTAGTAGCAAGCACCCAGGTGCAAATAGATTTTAAAATAAACCGCTAGCGGTTTTACAAATAAAAAAGGCGCTATTTAGCGCCTTTTTTATTTTTACTCACGACGCCCTAAAATTCGTAACTAATACGAATAGCACCATCGGCTCTTTTTTCGTTACTGTCACTTGTTTTACCATAGCCCGCATCAAGTATCAGTCTAAAACCACTATTATTTAAGCCGTTAAAGTTATAACTGTATGTAAGCCCAATACCATTTGTGGTTTCATCATCAAATATTTGCCCTAGCGCACATCCAAAAATATTACCTAGCTCGCTAGCAATGTCGTCAGTGTTTGTGCTTTCACATGGTTGGTCGGTATCACGTGCGCCAATAGCCCCAACTAACACACCCAATGCGTGTTTATTGTTATCACTAACTGCGTGTTCAAAACCCACTGAAAAGCCATCATCTAGGCCAATTTTATAGTTTGCGTACCAGCGTTGAGAATTGTTATCTGCCGATAAAGACACTTCAGGTACAACCAAGTAAGGGTAGCCACCCCCAATCGAAAAGCTCACATCATTAGCAAAAGCAGAACCCGAACCAAGTGATAAAACCAGTAGTAATATTTTTGTATTCATAATATTCCTTTTGAGTAAGGATAAATCGTACTCAATTAAGGAACAAAGGGCAATAAAACAAATGTTCGTTAATGTAACAAACTGATAAGAGGCGCTTACATTTTAGCAAGTATGTTATCGCTGGCCGCTTCTATTAAATCAAGTACGTTTTCAAAGCCGTCGTCACCACCGTAATAGGGATCAGGTATGGCACTTGTGCTTTGCTCCCCATACTCTAAAAACAACGCTAACTTATAGTGTAAATGCGTTGGGCACTGCTCTTTTAAATCTGTTAAATTTTGTTTGTCGGCTGCTAAAATTAAATCAAACTCGGTAAAGTCGCTGGTGCGAACTTTACGCGAGTGTATTCCTTTAAAGCTATAGCCGCGCTTTTCACCCGCCGCCATTGAGCGGCTATCGGGCGATTTTCCTTCGTGATAGCCAATTGTACCTGCAGAATCGACCACCACCTTTACACCCAAGGCTTTTGCACGCGCTTTTAAAACCGCCTCAGCAGTAGGTGAACGGCAAATATTACCTAAACATACAATCAGTACTTTTTTCATTGCGGCTCCTTAAATTAGGCTTCAAAACTGTTTTAATATGCTCTCTTCGTAATCGTCAGCATTTAGCGTTAAATTAAACTGCGCAGCAACCGAATCTAACTCAGCTTGTTTAATGGCTAGGTCTTCCATTGTTATAAGGTTGTCGTCTAGCTGCCACAATAAACGCGAGCCCGCATAACTGTAATGAATGGCTAATAGTGCAGCGGGGTTACCTTCGCGACCAGCCGCTTTTAACTTTGGCATTTTACGGGTTATTTTATTAAGTGCCTGTTTTAGCTCCCATACATAAACCACTTCGGTCATGTAAGGATGAGTGCGGTATTTATTTAACAACCACCCTATGGCTAAACTTGTAATAACCACACCAGTTAAGTTCCAATGAAAATGGCTTCCGCTTTCATCCGGAAACAACGCAATCAGCGTTTGCGATATAGCTAAGCTCCCCGCCGCAAGCGAGGCTGCACAGCCCACAATGACACGATTTAAATGCTTACGGTAACGCGCTTTATTTATTTCAATGAGTTGCATAACAGCCTAAAAAGTTAATAAGTAAAAGAATGCGAAACGCTATTGTAACTAAACCCCGCATTTTTTATAAAAATATTTCACCCCTTTTTGATTTGCCACCCGTTATAGCTCTGAAAACCACATAATGAGTTAACTAGGAGCGGCTTATGCACACACTTGAAACCCCAAATAACCCAACATTTATAAAAACATCAACCGCCGTTATTGGTGGTGCAGCAATGACCTTTGCCGCCTTTGCATTTATGCAATACCTAATCAGTGGCGACCAACGCGCACCACTAGACCCTGGCAAAGAAATAACGGTTGAAATATTTAAAGTGCCTGAAGATTCAAAAGTAAGACACATAGATAAAATGCCAGAACCACCTACACCAAAAATGCCGCCTAAAGCGCCACCGCGTGTAACACCGAGTGCCGACCCCGTTATGGCAATCAACACGGCGCCGCCATTAATAATGGATGACTTTGGTGACGGCATTAACAATACCCTTAACCGCCCAACGGGAGATGCCTCACCCATTGTGCGCATAAATCCAAAGTACCCAACCACCGCTGCGCGTGATGGCATAGAAGGCTGGGTACAACTTAGCTTTAATATTTCGCCCACTGGCGAAGTAATTGACGCGGTAGTTTTAAACGCCGAACCAAAACGTATTTTTAACCGCGAAGCACTACGCGCTATTAAACGTTGGAAATACCGCCCAAAAGTAATTGAAGGTGTGGCACAATTACAAACAGATCAAACGGTTCAACTTGATTTTAAATTAGATAACTCTATTTAACGGACTAAACGCCTATGCTAATGAGTATTAAAACCTGGTTATTTGAAACGCCCAGCAAAGACTGCATGGCGCGTTATGCAAAAAGTGGAGAAAACCGTCACTTAGAGCAGCTTATTGCCCTCTACAGTAACGATTTATACCACTACCTAGTTACGCAATCTAATACTCACTTAGCATACGACGTAAGCCAGCAAACGTGGCTAAAAGTAATTGAAAAGCGCCACCTTTACCAAGCGCAAACCACGCCTAAAGCGTGGTTGTTTAAACTCGCACGTAACACGCTAATAGACGAATACCGTAAACAGCAACATTTTGTGGAGCTAGACGAAAACAGCCTACAACCTTTGCAAAGTGCCAATCAAAGCGAATTAACAAATAGTGACTCGCACATAGGTGACACACACATAAGCTACGAAGCATTCAACACGGCGCTCAAGGAACTGAGCTTTGTGCAGCGCGAAGCCATAACCTTACAACAAGAAGGTTTTTCGCTTGACGACATACAACATATTACGCAAAGCAATCATGAAACCGTAAAAACACGGCTACGTTATGCAAAACAAAACTTAAAAATCATACTAGGAGCTGACAATGACCAAGCATAACGAGCAATTTGAACACCAACTTGATAAGCATTTTAGCGAGCGTAAAAAACGCCATACGCTCAGTGCAGAGCAACGCGACGCATTAACGCAACTCTCACAAAGCGCAGTACACAAAAAGCCCACCCGCTTTTTACTTCCCTTACAAATGAACGGCCTTGCCTGCGCGCTGGTCGTTCTAGGCTTTACCATGTTTAACACCAATGAAAAGCAAACGACACTTAACACCTATGCAGCGCAGCAAAGTAACTATCATTTTATAGAAGTTCACCAAGTCGACAGCGCTGGTAGCTATTTAAGTGAAATAACAACACAAAAGCAACAGCTCGACGATAAACTCGCCGCCGACCTACGCTTGCACCAGCAGCGCTACATTGAATACGGTAAATTAGTTAGCGTAGATGACGACTGGTACATCGCCAGCTGCCACAGTGAAGTACTCATTCAAATAAAAGACTCGTTATTGAATGACCTAAACACCAAACACGCCATTGAAAGCGGCATCACCATGGGCGACATGCTCGCCATGGCCCACAACAGCCAAGGCCAGATCATCGCACTTAAACATGCTGGGAATGGGGTGAAGGTTTGTAGGGGGTGAAATAGTTTAAGAAGTTTAATTTTTTAGCAAATAAATGAATTGACGCTTTTAATTTAACTAGAATTCATCTTTAATTCGCTTAGCTTATTTTTGATGTGGAATATGCGAAAGCTTTTTCTCTATAAATTGATATAAACTTAATAAAATCATCCTGAGCCTTTGAAATGGCTGCATATTCAGAACTTGGGACATCTTTCTTTGATAGGTTTTCGTTGGCTTCATACTCATCAATATTTTCAGTCTTTGACATAAGATGATTCAAGTTATCTTCAAGATCTTCAAATATTGATGTTAAGATATCTTTCATTTCATTAGGTGACTCTACTATAGGCATTGAGTTTACTGTATTAAAAGAGATCTGTAATTCAGTTAAATCACTACCAACTAAATTTATAAGGTCTACGAGTTCACAGCAACCCGATTTTTTATGGTAACTTTCAAGTGAACCTAAACAAGGTTCTATCACCTTGGGTATTATAATTTCTTTAAACCAAAACTTATCAACTTCATCATTTGCCTTTTGATGCGAAGCTTTCCTTTTCTCTTGGCTATTATTCCAAATAGTGTAGATAAAATTCCCAAGAGCGATAATGAATGCTAAAAAAAGAACTACTTCTCTAAACCCAAGATCACTGCTATTTTCAAAAGTTAGCTTTGGCTGAACCACAATTTCTGGCGGGGGTGTTTTGATTAAAAAGGCTTCATTAGGGATATTTAACTCTATATTATTGGTTGGAGAACACCCTTTAGCATCGTTAGTCCTGTCTGGTTCCACGGCCTCATTTGTAGCAAATACCCCCCATGAACACAGTGATAATGACAGGATTAAGAGTAGCTTCATTTCAATTCATACCAGTGAACTTTGCTGCAACCAATGCACGCTCAATTGCTTTATCTATTTGTTTTTTTATTTGTTCATTAGCATTAAACCGATACAAACTATAAAACTTTTCACGTGTGCCAGCGTAACGAATACTGTCTCCAAACATTCCAAGAAAAAAAGAGCTTGAAATACTTTTTGCATTAGTTGGAAACCGCACTTCAACAGACTCACCATCTTTATCTAATGTTTCTAATTTAAATAGGTTGCGAGCTTGTCTACCATTAGGTCTTCCAGCATAAATTCGACCAGGTAATTCATTAAAATTGATAACGGACATAACTAAACCTCATCTAACTCATAGTCCTCTTCTCGGAGGCGATATTTTAAAGTAATTATAGTTCCAGGAAAATAAGTTTCCCTCATAATTTTTACGTAATTATTATCTGGAACGATGCTTTCTTGGTTAGAACTATTGAAGTAAATTAAATGGCGACCTGAAACATCATCAAGCTTCGGGACATATTTACCATCAAAATAAATGCTAACATTTCCACTTAAAATCGACATTTTAACATGGTTATTTTCATCACCTAAACATTCCTTTGCAACATTTTCAAAAAACAACAATAAATCAGTAAAACCTTGCCCACGATCAGGCTCTTCATCTAATTTTGAGGATATATTTTCCTGTAAAGCGCTTATTGTATACAGAATATTCTCGGGCACTTTCCCCTTGTGCTTTTGTATATATGGGTTAACCCGGTTATAAACAATAGGCTTGTCCATAGATTTACAAAGAGACTCAGAAATAGATTCTCCAAAATTAAAAATAGAAAGTTGTTGAAAAATTTCTCCCTTGGAATTTTTATCAGTATAACCATAGAATTGCCAATGAGAATCTGAAAAATTTGAATGATCTTCTGCATTACCAATTATTTCACTAATAATTTCTATCAAGTCAGTTTCAGCTTTATCTGTTAATTTTTTATGAACCATAGATAAGCTCTCATTCATGTGCTCTATAAATGCTTCAATTACCGATGCTTTTTTATCCCCATCTAACAAACCAGAGTCTTGAAATATTTTTCCTTTAGCACTAAAAATAGCGTTATCTTCGGTGCTATCTGAAAAATATTTAATTGAACTAATTTGCTTAACAATACCTATCCCTTTTATTAATTTCGCAAAATCCACATTATTAGGAAAAGTACCATTCACAGCGATTTTCTTGTTATTTTTACTCTTATACGCTTTTAAAGAAAGAGCTGCTTGCGCAATTAGGACCTCTGAAGTTAAGTCATGCTCCGTTATTGATGATTGATCTATATTAATTTCAGAAACTTTTTTTAATAAGCCATATTGTGTTAAGGAACCAATAATAGACAAAACTTTTTCGGCATCTACAAACATTGAAAAATCATGATCAATTTCCAAATTTACCGTCTGCTGCTTTTTAAAATTTTTGATAGCCAGTTGCGGAATCATTTTATTGAAGTACTTAAGTACTTCTTTCCTTATTTCCTCATACTGTGAATCTGAAGAACTTTTATTTTTCAAAGGCTTTGGTGATTTAGCTCTTTTGTTCACGTAAAAACGGTCACTATCTATATTTTTTTTCATAAAATTAGCTACTCAATTTAAAACGAGCATTAATATCCTTATCTAATATGACTGATTTACACATTAAGAATACTTAAGGTGAATGTTTTTTGGTACATGTTTTACCTTTTAACTCACTTTACATCAATTGAAAGTAAAGATGTAACCATATAAGTAACTTAACATACAAAGAGCAGATCTTGTATCTAGCCAAAACCAATAACCAGACTCACGTTTAACCCCTTCCCCCGCCATCACGCCCTGAAAATAAGTAATTAATGAGTAATATCGCGCATGGCAGGGTTTTGTTCCCGACAAATCCTAAGTACCTACATCCATGTAGGCAATGCGCGATAAGGCGAAACTAGGCCATGGATGGCCTATCTTCGCCGTTTACGTTCACATCTATTACAGTTTGAAGGATTAAGCTTGATGCTCGGGTGGCGCTAGGAGAGTTCAGAGAGGGGCCAGCGGCCCCCCCCTCTTTGGCTGTGGTCGCCAGCGCAACAAAAAAGCCTGCGATTAAGCAGGCTTTTAAATATTTCAATTCCGAGTTTTTACAGCACAATAATGCTAATAACCAAATAAGCAATAAAGGTCAGTGCGCCACCAAATAACGCGTACGGTAGCTGGGTTTTAACGTGAGTGAGTAGGTCACACCCCGATGCAAGCGCCGACACAGCGCTGGTGTCGGATATAGGCGAACAGTGATCGCCAAATATACCGCCGCCTAAAATAGCACCGACCACCAATGAAGGTGGTAAACCCAGTGCTTGTATGAGCGGTACGCCAATAGGAATAAGTATGGCAAACGTGCCCCACGATGTGCCTGTAGTAAACGACATAACCGCCCCTGTTAAAAACAGCACAGGCACTATTAAGTAAATAGGTAAGTAGTCGCCCACCAATGACGCAACAAACACACCCGTACCTAGCTCTTTTAAGCTTGCACCTAGCGTAAGCGAAAGCAAAACAATGCTTACTAACGGGAGTAATTCACCCATGCCTTTAAAGCCAGTATCAACCAATTGGTGGTGGGTAAATTGGCGCGAACTAATCATTAGTAAGTAAGCAACCACAATCGCGAGCACAGTTGCATATAATACCGATTTAGAGCCGCTACCTTCTGCCAACACACCGTTACCAGTGTAAAACATAAAGCCTACCATGCTGGCAATTAGCGTAAATAATGGCACTAACATAAAGCGCGCTTTAGAGCCTTTTACTTCTTCTTTTAGCTCGTTTGTTTGTAGCTCTAATTTTTGTTCGGCCTCTTTCATTGGGCCGTGTACTTTATCAAATGCAATGGTGTAAAAAACAATAACCAAGGTAATTATGGCGTAAAAGTTATACCCAACGCTGCCCCACAATACCGATACCGCCGATTCGCCCAATTCGTAATTACCTAATAAGCCCAGTACAAATGCCCCCCAGCCGTTAAGTAGTATTAAAATACACACAGGCGCGCTGGTACTATCAATAATATAAGCAAGGCGAGCACGGCTCATTTTAAATTTGTCGAATAGGCCGCGCGACAAAATACCCGACGTAAGCACACTTAGGTTTGACTCTATAAACACCGCAACACCAGTAAACATAGTTAAAAAACCAACTTGGCGTTTACCTTTTGCAACCCCTTTGTTCATTAATAAGTTAACCGTTGCCGCCACACCGCCAGATTCGCGAATGTAGGCAAGTAAAGCACCTATTAAAATACTAAATATGAGTATGCGGCTGTTACCCGGCGAACTTGCCACAGAAATAATACGCTCTATGGTATTTAAAAATGTTGTAAATACGCTATTTCCTTCCCCTTGTAGGGCAAGTAAAAACTCAGAAGACGCCACGGCAACTAGCAGCGCCATAATGACTTCTTTGCGCCAAAACACGATAGCAATCGCAATTAGCGGCGGTAAAATAGAATACCAATGCATAAAAAGTTAGCCTTAATTATTAACAACCCGCGCTTAAACGCTTATATGTTAAGCCCAAAACTTAAAAAGTGGCTTAATGGAGTAAACCGCCTAGCTTAATGGATTGATGTTGCCAAGTCACCTGCAAATAAGCCATTGGGCGTAACTGTATTAGCCCATTTTAACCTATACGATAATTTATTGATTTAACAGCGCTTCGTAAACAAGCGATACCACAGATCCGTATTGTGCGGTTTCGAATTGTTTGCCTGTAAATTCATAACGTTTTTGTGTGCCTTTAATTGCAGTGTGGCGCGCGTTAGTAAGCAAAACAATGGCCAAGTCGTAAGCGGGATCGATTACTGTTACGGTGCCTGTCCAACCGGTATGGCCATACGCTTGTGCGCTGGCATAAGGGCCAAAGTGCCAACGCCGTGCTTGGTTATTACCTGCAAGCCTAAAACCTAGGCCGTACGTTTCGTTAGTGCTTTGCGGCGTTAAAAACTGCGCTAAGGCACTTGCACTAAATAATTGTTGTTCGCCGTAGCCGCCATTATTTAATAATAGCTGGCAAAGTACAGCTAAGTCGTGGGCGTTACTAAATAACCCGGCATGCCCAGCAACGCCGCCAAACGAGTAAAATGCGCGTTCGTCATGAACTTGGCCTTGCAACACATGTGTTCGAATATTATCAAAAGTAATACGCCCATCGCGGGTGTTGCCGCTAAGTTCGGTGGCTGCAAATTGACTACGCTCAAAGCCTTTTTTAAGTGGGTTAAATAGCGTGTTACTCAGTGCAAGAGGTGTATAAACGTGCTGCTCTAAGTACTCGTCTAGTGGCTGCCCTGTTATGCGCTCAACCAATACACCTAAAATCATGTAATCAATATCAGAATACACATGTTGCATTGGTTTTTTGTTATTAAGCGGCACTTTGGTGAGCAAAAGCTGTTTAGTGGTTTGGCTATTTTGAGAATAAAATGCATCGCCTTGCTGTGTATCTTTTCGGTGAAAATCAAACACGGGTGGGTAGCCTGCGCTATGAGTAAGTAACTCTTTTACTGTGCGTTGCTCTCGCCCACCGCCGGTGTATTCTGTTAAATAACTTTGCACGGGGTTGTTTATATTGAGTTGCCCTTCGCTTATTAGTTTCATGAGTGCAAAGTTAGTGGCAAATATTTTAGTGTTTGAAGCTAAGTCGAATAGAGTATTGGTTTGCATAGGCTCTGGGCGAAGTAACATTAGATCGTTTTGCTGGTACTGCTTTGCATCACCATAAGCTGTGAGTTTTATTAGCTCGCCATTTTTAACAACCGCCAGCACCGCACCAGGAAACCCCGCTTTAATATCACGCTCAATGAGTTCATCAACGTCAGTAAAATCAACTGGCTTATTAGGCGTTAAATTTAGTGTAGGAAATGCAAAACGCAGCGTTAAGCTTGCGCCTTTAGGTAAAATATTTTCTACCTTAAATGTGTTTACCCCATTATGAGTATGCGCCGCTAAGCTGTAATTATAAAGCGTATTAGTGGTTAACGTATTGGTAGCAAGTTTTTGATTGTTTATGTAAATATCGGCACTTTCGGCGCTGTGGTTTTGTATTAATAATTGGCCGCGCCCTTTATACGCTTTAAATGTGCCACGGTTATTTACATAAAACCGGCTACTTGGATTTGGCTCAGGAAAGCTGGCTACAACTTGTGCGTTTGGCAGCTCTATTAGCTGACTTTTAGTCAGCAATGGCTGCGATTTTAATGAATTATGTGTACTACTGCAGCCTACAATAATTAAACTCAAAGCGGCTAACCATGCGTTTTTTATGAAGCGAGTATTTTTTAAAATAAATAACATGGTTAAGCCTTACTCATATAACAAATAAGGCGCTCGTTGCGCTTTAAATTGTGTAAGGCCGCGTTGCCAGCTTTGCCTTATTTGCTCAACCGACTGCCCTGCCTCTATAGCTAAACGCAGTTTATTAGTACCTGCCAACTTATCCATAAAACCAGCGCGTTCAAAAAAGTCGACGTTATCTTTATTAAGGGTGGCGTAGGCGTTTATTAAGTACGTTAAATTTAGCCCTTCGGCGTTTACTTGTCTTAAATCAAGGCCATGTACTGTTGTATTTTTAAATTTAGGGTTTAAAGCGGCGCCTTTAATAGCCCGCGGTGTAAAATTAAAATCCCCTAATTTTACCGGCGAATAACCAATAACTTGAAACGCAAAATCGGTGCCGCGGCCAATACTCACAGGAGTTGCTTCAAAAAAGCACAGCGATGGGTAAAGCGCGATTGATTGATCGTTTGGTAAATTAGGGCTGGGTTTTACAGGTAAGCTATAACTGGTTGTGCGTGTGTAACGATAAACGGGGATCACGGTGAGCTTTAGATCGGTGGCTTTATTGATCCAGCCCTCGCCTTTGATCATGTAAGCCAGCTCGCCTACCGTCATTCCATGCAATACTGGGATTAGGTGCATGCCTACAAACGATTTAAATTCGCGCTCAAGAATTGGCCCGTCAATATAGGCAATATTGGGGTTTGGCCTATCAAGCACTATAAATTCAACACCTTGTTCAGCAGCAGCCTCCATCATGTAATGCATAGAGCTTATGTAGGTATAAAAGCGCACGCCTACATCTTGAATATCAAAAACAATAACATCTACATTACTAAGAGCTTCAGCGCTTGGCTTTTTATTTTTGCCATAAATAGAAACAAGCGGGATACCGGTTTTGCTATCTATGGCGTTTTTAACATGAGCACCGGCGTCGTGATCGCCTCTAAAGCCGTGCTCGGGTGCAAAAATTTTGATTATGTTTATATTTTTACTAAGCAGGCTGTCAACCAAGTGTGCTTGCCCTACTAAAGAGGTTTGATTTACCACTAACCCAACACGTTTATTTTGTAATTGCGGTAAGTACACTGCCGGCTGTTCAGCCCCTACGGTTACTGAATCCTTTGCTTCATTCGCGTGTGTGGTAATAGTAAAAAGCGCACTTAAACTCAATAAAAATATAAAAAATACGGTTTTAAACATACAGCAAGATCCTTTTAAACAAGGTGTTTAAAATACCACAGCTTAAGTTAAAGAGCAGCGAATGCTTTTGAGTTGATACATAAGTAATTAGAAGCTACGCTTCTCACGTGAGCACGTTCTGCGTATACAATAATTTAACCCACAGTTTAAGGGTCACCCGTAGGCGCTTAGCTTGCTGGCGCGACGAGCATCGCTCGTAAATAGTTTTGGGTAGATACGTAAGTAATTAGAAGCTTCGCTTCTCACGCGAACAAGTTCTGCGTCTACAATAATTTACCTCACAGTTTAAGGTTAACCCGAAGGCGCTTAGCTTGCTGGCGCGACGAGCATCGCTCGTAAATGGTTTTGGGTAGATACGTAAGTAACTAGAAGCTTCGCCTCTCACGCGAACAAGTTCTGCGTCTACGCTGAAGTTTTTAACGGGGGTGTTTGTTTGGTTTAACTGAAATCTGAAAACTTTCTCAAATTTCAGGCACAAAAAAACCGACTTAGCGTCGGCTTATGTATGAAAGTGGTGGGCGCAGGACGTACCTTCTAAGAGTGAACCTCCGACTGCTTGATTCGCAGTAGGTTGCTTTATCCACATCCACGCTTTGATTTATTTCAGGCATAAAAAAACCGACTTTCGTCGGTTTCTTTTCTATTAACTTTAATAGTAATAGAAAGTGGTGGGCGCAGGAGGATTCGAACCTCCGACCGCCTGGTTCGTAGCCAGGTACTCTATCCAGCTGAGCTATGCGCCCACTTTCATTCTTTTTTACTTGTTTATACTCTAAGCAGAGTGTGTAAAAGTGGTGGGCGCAGGAGGATTCGAACCTCCGACCGCCTGGTTCGTAGCCAGGTACTCTATCCAGCTGAGCTATGCGCCCACTTTTACTATTTGCTTTTTTATACTCTAAGCAGAGTGTGTAAAGAGTGGTGGGCGCAGGAGGATTCGAACCTCCGACCGCCTGGTTCGTAGCCAGGTACTCTATCCAGCTGAGCTATGCGCCCATCTTTACGTTTACAAGATTTCGCCATTTAAAAAATGGTGGAGAGGGAGGGATTCGAACCCTCGATAGAGCTACAAACTCTATACTCCCTTAGCAGGGGAGCTCCTTCGGCCACTCGGACACCTCTCCGTCTTGTGGGGCGTATAATAAAGATTTCAGAAAATATGTCAAACACTTTTCTATCAAAAGTGTCTATATGGTTACAGAACACACATATGTTATGTTTTTATATTAAAGAAGCCTAATTTTTAAGCTAATTAACTCTCTTCGTTAGGCGTATGTGTGTCGTCGGTTGGTACGCATTTATCTTTTAAACTAGCTAGGTACTGCTCTTGATAACCTAGTTGTTGAAACTCTGCAATGCATGCTCGGTAAAAAGCTTCTCGCTCTCGCTCTGTTTGACTGAGTTCTTCCGACTCTTCGATAGTTTTATCTGTCATTTTATTATTTTGTAAATCCGTTTTTATTATTTACAGCACCTAAAAGTTAGGTCGTTTAAAATTTGGCCGCATTGTAGCTAACAAAGTTACAAAAATACAACATAATGTTTAAATGTTACTCATTAATTTGTTATATACACATAAAAATTTTCATAAAAAATTACAACTAAATATCAACAGCTTAATATATGAATAATGATCTTATTAGCTATGAATAAACAAAGTAAAAACAAAAACGCCGCAATTAAGCGGCGTTTCAAGGTGTTATTTTCGTTAAGCTTAGTCAGCTTGCGGACGCATATGCGGGAATAAAATAACATCTTTAATTGTAGATGAGTCAGTAAACAACATTACTAATCGGTCAATACCAATACCCTCACCAGCAGTAGGTGGTAAACCGTACTCTAGTGCGCGTATGTAATCTTCATCGTAATGCATTGCCTCATCATCGCCTGCGTCTTTTTCTTCAACTTGGCGAGTAAAGCGTTCTGCTTGGTCTTGTGCATCGTTAAGCTCCGAGAAACCATTTGCAAGCTCACGTCCGCCAACAAAAAATTCAAAGCGGTCGGTAACAAATGCATTGTCGTCGTTACGACGTGCAAGCGGCGACACTTCCCATGGGTAACCTGTAATAAATGTAGGTTGGATAAGCATGTGCTCAGCCGTTTCTTCAAATATTTCACATAAAAACTTGCCTGGGCCCCAAACACAGTTTTCAGGAATTTTAACGTGCACTTGTTTCGCGTACGCTTTTAATTCTTCAAAGTGATTTTCTGGGTCATTAAATACCGCAGCATCAAACTCAGGGTTATATTTTAAGATAGCATCAGCCATGCTTAGGCGCTCAAACGGCTTACCAAAGTCGTACTCTACTGAGTCGATTACTTCGCCGTTTTCATCTTTCGTTGTATTAACAACAATTGGGCTGCCTAAAACGTTTGTTGCAACGGTGCGTAGCATGTCTTCGGTGATGTTCATCAGGTCGATGTAATCGGCGTATGCTTGGTAGAACTCAATCATAGTGAATTCTGGGTTGTGACGCGTTGATAACCCTTCGTTACGGAAGTTACGGTTAATTTCAAATACGCGGTCAAAACCACCTACCACTAAACGCTTAAGGTAAAGCTCTGGCGCAATACGTAAATACATGTCGATATCAAGCGCGTTATGATGAGTCACAAATGGACGCGCAGATGCACCGCCAGGAATAACCTGCAGCATTGGCGTTTCTACTTCCATAAAGTCACGATCTGCTAAGAAACGACGAATACCTTCAACTACTTGTGAACGGATACGGAACGTTTCGCGCGTTGCTTCGTTAGTAATTAAATCAACATAACGTTGGCGGTATTTTGTTTCTTGGTCTGAAAGGCCATGAAATTTTTCTGGTAATGGGCGTAGTGACTTAGTAAGTAATTCGTACTCGGCCATATCTACGTATAAATCGCCTTTGCCTGATTTATTAAGTGGACCTTTAACACCGATAATATCGCCAATATCAAGCTGACCATATTTTGCTTTTAAGTCTTTTTGTACGTCTTTTGATGCGTAAACTTGTACTCGGCCTTTCATATCTTGAATAGACATAAATGGACCACGCTTAGCAAGAATACGACCAGCAATTGATACTACGTGCTGTAGCTCAATTAATTCTTCTTTTGTTTTATCACCAAACTCAGCTTGCAAATCAGCCGTGTAATGTTCACGACGGAATTGGTTTGGATGACCGTTGGCTGGGCAATTTTCGCGAATAGCATCTAACTTGCCGCGACGCTCAGCGATTAACTTGTTTTCGTCTTGGATTTTATCAGTCATTTTTTAGCTCTTTATTAGCTTGGTGGTTATAGGCCAGATTTAAGGCTGGCTTCAATAAATTTGTCTAGGTTACCGTCAAGTACCGATTGGGTATTGCGGTTTTCAACGCCGGTGCGTAAATCTTTAATACGCGAGTCATCAAGAACGTATGAACGAATTTGACTGCCCCAACCAATATCTGATTTTGCATCTTCTTGCGTTTGTTTTTCAGCATTTTGCTGCTGTAGCTCAAGCTCAAATAATTTAGCTTTTAATTGCTTCATTGCTTGGGCTTTATTTTTATGCTGCGAACGCTCGTTTTGACATTGCACTACCGTGTTTGTAGGCACGTGAGTAATACGTACTGCCGATTCGGTGGTGTTAACGTGCTGACCACCTGCGCCCGATGCACGGTACACGTCTATACGTAAGTCAGACGGATTAATATCAATTTCAATGTTGTCGTCTATCTCTGGGTATACAAACGCAGAGGCAAACGATGTATGACGACGGCCACTTGAGTCAAATGGGCTTTTACGAACTAAACGGTGTACGCCTGTTTCTGTACGTAACCAACCGTAAGCGTATTCACCAACAAAGCGAACTGTTGCGCCTTTTATTCCGGCCACATCGCCATCGGTTGCTTCTACTAGCTCAACTTTAAAGCCTTTTGCTTCGCCCCAGCGTAGGTACATGCGAAGTAACATGTTACACCAGTCTTGAGCTTCAGTGCCGCCTGAACCTGATTGTAAATCAAGGTATGCATCATTTGCGTCGTGAGTGCCCGAAAACATTCGACGAAACTCTAAACCTTCTAATTGCTCGTTTAGGCCTTCAAGCTCTGCATTTGCTTCGTCAAAGGTGTCTTCGTCTTCCGCTTCTATTGCAAGCTCAAGCAAACCTTCAACGTCATCAGCGCCAGCAACTAAGTTGTCGATTGTTTCAACAACCGCCTCTAATGCTGACTTTTCACGGCCAAGTGCCTGTGCGCGTTCAGGTTCATTCCATACAGCTGAATCTTCAAGTTCGGCGTTAACTTCTTCTAGGCGCTCTTGTTTAAGAGCGTAGTCAAAGGTACCCCCGAAGCAGTTCAGTACGATCGCGAATTTCCTTGATTTGATTAATCACAGGATTCACTTCAAACATGTACATTACTCCAAAATGGCTAGATTATTACGGCCCGACTTGAGGAATATCCGCAATAAATTATCGTCAAATGATAAAAACGCCCGATTTTAACAAAAAATCGCGCGCTTTATTAGCCTTTTATGCATGTATTGTGCATATTTTTTAGTGCACTTTTTCAAGCTCTCGTACAATTAGCTGCAAGCTAAATTTACCTCTAAACTCGTTTATATCAAGTTGATAAGCCACTTTAACAAAGCGTGCTTCGGTATCTGGCCACTCTTTTACGTCTATACCAAAAGCAATAGCGTCAACTAATCGCCCTGATTGATGTTTAAGCACCAGTTTTAAATGCTTTTCACCAACAATACGTTGCTGAATTAATTCAAAGGTATGTTCAAACACAGGCTCTGGAAATTGCTGCCCCCATGGGCCTGATTGCTTTAATAATTGGGCAAACTCCATGGTAAAGCAGTCGTTTGGCAGCTCGCCGTCGGTAAATACAATACAACGCTTACTTTCTTCGCTTAATTGCGCACTTACTGCGGCATCAAACGCGTTTTTAAAGTCGTTAAAATTTTGCTCGTCTATGCTTAAACCCGCAGCCATTGCGTGGCCACCAAACTTATTTATTAAATGGGGCGTGGCGGTATTTAACCCTTCGAGTAGGTCACGCATATGTAGCCCTTCAATAGAGCGGCACGAGCCTTTAATTTCGCCATTTTCACCACCGGCAAAAATAACGGTTGGGCGGTGGTACTTTTCTTTTAAACGGCCAGCCAAAATACCAATTACGCCTTGGTGCCAGTCATCTTGAAACAAACAAATAGCATCAGGAATGTTATCGTCGGTAAAGGCAAGCCTATCAAGCACGGCTTGTGCTTCAGCTTGCATACCTTGCTCTATTTCACGCCTTGCATGGTTTAAGCTGTCGAGTTCGCTTGCGATACGCCTTGCTTGGTTTATATCGTTACTCAGTAAACACGCTATGCCCAAACTCATGTCGTTTAGTCGCCCTGCTGCGTTTAAACGTGGCGCAAGTGAAAAACCAAAATCGCTGGCGCTTAAACGCGCTGCATTTCTGTTGGCCACTTCAATAAGTGCTGTAATACCTGGGCGTGTTTTACCACTGCGAATACGCGCTAAGCCTTGGTGTACTAATGTTCGGTTATTTGCATCAAGTGCAACTACATCAGCGACTGTACCCAGTGCAACTATGTCTAATAAGTTTGCTAAGTTAGGCGGTGTTTGTTGCGTAAAGTAACCTTGTTCGCGCATTAGGCTTCTTAGTGCAATTAATAAGTAAAACGCAACGCCTACACCAGCAATAGACTTTGACGGAAAGTTACATTCGTGTCTGTTTGGATTTACAATGGCATCGGCATTGGGAAGCTGTTCACCTTGTAAATGGTGATCTGTAACCAACACTTTTATACCTACCGATTTTAAAATATCAATACCGGCAATACAGGATATACCGTTATCTACGGTGATCACTAAATCGGGCTTTATTTGTACTATTTGTTCGGCCAGCGCGGGGCTTAAGCCATAACCTAAGCTAAAGCGGTCTGGAATGAGGTAATCTAAATTTTGAAAACCAAACATTTGCAACCCCTGCATTAAGGTTGCAGTACTGGTTGCGCCATCGGCATCAAAGTCGCCCACAATTAAAATGTGACTTTGCGCCTTAAGCGCATCGACTAGTAATGCACTTGCTTTGTCGATGTCTTTAAACAATTTATAATCGTGAAGCGTAGCAACACCGTTATCGAGCTCTTGGGCATCAACCACACGACGAGTCGCGTAAATTTGTTTTATTACCGGATGCAAATGACTCGGTAAGTGCGAGTCGTTAACGTTTTCGCGCGCAATGATCAGTTTTTTCATGCAGTTTTTTTAACTTATTAAATCGTATTAAAAAGACAAAAAAAGGCCATTAAGGCCTTTTTGTAAACGTAAACACGTTATTAAGATGCTTTATTAGCATCTAACGCTGCTTTTAATGCAGCAGCAGGTTGGTAACCTGGGATCATTGTGCCATCGTCTAAAATAATGGCTGGCGTGCCACTAATACCAAAGCTTTGGCCTAGCTGGTAGTGTTCAGCAATGGGTGCACTACAACCTGCAACTGCCGTGGTACTCTCACCAGCTTTAGCTTCTGTTAACGCCTCTTGCTGATCTTTTGCACACCATACATTCATTAAATCTGCATAGCCTGAACCTTGTAGGCCACCACGGGGAAACGCTAAGTACTTAACGGTAATACCCGCATCAAGTAAATCGTTTAGCTCACGGTGTAATTTACGACAATAACCACAGCTAATATCGGTAAATACAGTGATGCTGTGTTTTTCGTTTGGTGCTTTGTACACAATCATCGACTCTTCGTATTCTGTAATACCTTCAGCACGTACGCTATTTAAAGCTTGTTCTGTTAGGTTATTACGGTTGTCTAAATCGATTAACGTGCCTTGCATTAAAAACTGGCCGTCTGGGCTTGCGTATAACACGCCTTTGTTTGTAATTAGCTCTTTTAAACCAGCTACTGGGCTTGGATTTATTTGCTTAACCGTAACGCCAAGTGCCGCAAACTTAGTAACAATAGGATCATTAGCATTTGGCGTTACTGCAACGTCATTTGCCAATGCACTCATACTTGTGCACAACATGGCACCTGCTAACATTAATTTTTTCATAACTTCTCTCTATCCTAAAAATACTTAATATATTGACCGGCTTAATACTATTTAATTTCAAATTAAGCGCGCGGATGATGCTGCGCGTGTACCGATTTTAACCGTTCATTAGCAACATGAGTATAAATTTGCGTTGTTGATAGGTCGCTGTGTCCCAGCATCATTTGCACAACACGTAAATCGGCCCCGTGATTTAATAAATGCGTAGCAAATGCATGGCGCAATGTGTGGGGTGATAATGGCGATTCAACCGATGCCAAAATAGCATAGTGTTTGATTCTATGCCAAAAGGTTTGTCGAGTCATGCCTACACCACGTTTTGACGGGAATACAAAGTCGGTGGCGTGTTTGATCATTTGTGCGCGGCCCACTTTTAAAAAAAGCTCAAGCCAATGCATGGCTTCTTCGCCCAGCGGCACTAAACGTTCTTTGTTGCCTTTACCTTTTACAAACACAACCGCTTGGCGTAAGTTAATTTGCTCCATACGTAGCCCAACCAACTCACTGACACGCAGGCCTGTGGCATAAAGCAATTCAAGCATGGCTTTGTCTCGTAACCCCATGGGTTCTTCAGTATTGGGGGCGTTAAGAAGCGCTTCTACTTCAGCTTCAGAAAGTGTTTTAGGTAAAGATTGCCCCGCTTTGGGTTGGGCAATATTTAGCATTGGTGTGTCGGTAATCATTTTTTCACGCACAAAGTACTGATAAAACCGTTTTAGCGCACTGATACTTCTCGCTGTACTGCGCGGCTTTAGGCCTAAATCAACCCGATGCGCTAAGTAGCTTTCAATGTCGTGCCCTGTTACCGTCATTAAGTTTTCGCCTTTTAAAAACTGGCAAAACTTATCTAAATCGCTTCGGTAAGCACTTAATGTGTTTTCGCTTACACCTTGCTCTAAATAAAGGCTATCTAAAAAGGTTTCTAGGTAGTCGCTATTGGTGCTCATACTGCTTTTATTTTCTGAAAAATCGTCAGATAGCGTTGTCACATTATGCTCTCATGCTTTGCTAAGGTATCAATTAAAAATACCTTACGGTAAACTTGAGCCTATCATATCAGGCAATTACACAGTGATAAATACGATGCAAATTGGTTTATTTTTTGGCTCTACTACGTGCTACACCGAAATGGCAGCAGAAAAAATACGTGACCTTATTGGTGACGATATAGTTAGCCTTCACAATATTAAAGACGAACCACTAAAAAATGCAGAGCAGTACGACTTTATCATCTTTGGTATTTCAACATGGGACTTTGGCGAAATACAAGAAGACTGGGAGTCTAAATGGGACGACATAAAAGACGTAAACCTAAATGGTAAAACCATTGCTTTATTTGGCATGGGCGACCAACAAGGTTACGGACAGTGGTTTCAAGACGCTCTAGGTATGCTGCACGACGAAATAAACACACAAACATTTACACAACTTGGCTTTTGGCCGAACGACAGCAGCTATGAATTTGAAGCCTCAAAGGCACTCACCCCAGATGGCAAACAGTTTGTAGGGCTCGCCCTTGACGAAGACAGCCAATATGAGCTGAGCGATGAGCGCATAGCCAGCTGGGTTGAGCAAGTAATGACCGAGTACGGCGAAACGCTTTAACTGCTTGAGAGCACTACTTGCCGCGCTATAAAACCGCGATTTAACACATTACCAATATTATTTGTGGTAAAAAGCCAAACACGCTTAGGTGTTTGGCTTTAGTTTTAATGCGCAACGCTAAATTTAACGAATAAGTTTAAAAGTTACGAATATCTACATTTGAGCTATTAAATTCAAACATATTTATTTTTCCACATTGTGCCACATGGTTAGTGCTGGCAAAGGGTGTATTGGCTTGGTTTATATCGCTTTCCCAGCCTTGGCCATTTTTAACAAATGCTTTTACCTCAAACCACCCATTTACTGCTTTGCTGCAATCCATGTCTACATCCAGCATCCAATAGTGTTCGCCCCAAATATTAAGCGGCGTAACGCCAAAGCCGTCATTAGTCACTGTTTTTTGGGCACCATATGTACTTGGCCACACGTTTGTAGTCCAATCGGCTGCGGTACCTTCTGCCTGGGCGCTTTGCCCGCTTTCAATACCGTACCAATCTAGATAGTTATCGTTTACTTTCCATGGGCTTGTAGTGGCATTTTTTAAATTGTTATGACGAATAGGCATCGCACATTCCATATTAGTTGTTTGACAGTTTCTACCTAAATTTGTATTTGCATAGGTATGATCTATTCCGCCGCGTACAAACATGTCTTGCCCACTTTGAGTTTGTGCGTTAATAAAAATGACGGTACGCTGCCAATCACCACTCGGATTTGAAGTCGAACCTTGTGATAACTTAGCGTTTTTATGAATTGCCATCGCATCCCAAGGCGCCACATTTAAATTAATAGTGCCGTTACTATTAACTGTAATAACCTCACCGCTACAACTTTTAGCATCGCCCGATAATTCACCTTTTAATACATTACAATATTGGCCAGGCGCCATGTCTGTTTGCACAGTGGCATTGAGCGCTGCGTCTTCTTTGTTAATGGCCATATGACCTGAGCTACCGCGGCCAAATGAAATCTGATTATTAGTGTTATCCCACCAATTTGTCACAGCCCAGTTGTCGGCGGTGTTATTTCTAAAATCGACGCCACCCGCTATGTATGACCAACGATGCTCACATTTCCAATTGCTTGCAAAACATTCTAAATTACCGCTGTTATGAACGGGAACACTCGGCCCGCCCGCATCGGTATCACCATGGAAATCGTAACTCGACATTACTTTTGGATAGCCATACGGATACGCCAACATAAATACGTTAGCTAGGTCGTATAAGCGGCCATCTTCAAAGGTAATTACGTTACCCGCACCACCATGCCCCCGCTGATTATCATGATTATCTACAAATACGACCGCTGACGAGCTTGGCATAAAGCCCCACCCTTCACCAAAATTACTTAACCATGCAAGCGAGCCGTTTCTAAATGTATTACCGAGTTGTGTACTGTATTTAAACTCGGTAACTAGCCCTGTACCTAAATACTCAGAGGCATCAACGGCTTCTGTTCCCTGATCAATCACTTCATGAAACACTAACGGCGAGCCATTTATTTTAGCCATAAGGCTTTGAATATCGCTAGCTGCTACGTGTTTAGCCGCATCAAATCTAAAACCTTTTACTCCAATAGCCTGAAGGTCGTTAATATAAGCAGCGAGAGTATTTTGCACGTAATTTGAAGACGTATTCAAATCAGCAAGTCCTACTAACTCGCAGTTTTGAACGCGGTAACGATTATTACCGTAATCTTCTGGATTTATACTACAGCTTTCATGAAAGTCTTGTGGGCTATAAATTGGGTATTGTTTATTACCAAACGTGCTACCCGCAACGCCATTACCACTGCCAGCCGCCATGTGATTAATTAAGGTATCTACATAAATATCGACCCCTGCACTTTTACAACGGTTAACCATATCTACAAACTGCGTTCGGTTACCGCCTCGGCTTTGCAGTTGGTAGCTCACAGGTTGATAGCGAGTCCACCATTGGTTGCCTGTAATATGCTCGTTAGGCGGAGACACTTGTACAGCAGCATACCCTTTTGGCCCTAAAAACTGCTCGCATTCTTGTGCAACATCGGGCCAACTCCATTCAAATAAATGAACAAACGTAGTGGGTGCAGCAGCTGCAAGATTAGGCAAAAGCAAACCTAGGCTTAAACCGGCGGTGGTGACCATTTTATTCAGCTTCATAGTGTGTGTTTCCAAATGTTGGCGGGCTAAACAACATGCCCAACGTTATTTACAAGTGGTTAACACTAGTCCTGAGATTGATTAAATAACAACTGAATACGTATGCATTATGGGTAAACTATCCTTTATTATTAGATAATACCCCTCACAATTACGCCATCTTTAAATAAAATGCCTTACACAAAGTAATGTAATCAGTAGTGTAATTATTGTTTAACTCTCTAATGCATAGCGTTGAATTGTCGGTTTGTGATTCTAGATAACTAAACGTCATTAAACTGCGGCTTATGGGTTTGCTAGGTGTCGCTTTTACTTGGCAATGTGCATTTAAATAAAGCCCTTTTTGAGTAGCAAGCTCAATAAATACTAAAGCCTCAGTGTTTGGCAGTATTAAACTAAACCGTGACTGTGAATGGCTAAGCCGCTTAAACGCGTTAATTAGCTCCTCAAAGCCCAAACCATCGGTGTGACGCGCAGTGTTTCGGGCGGCATTATTGCCTTTTAAACTGTGATTAAAGTAAGGCGGATTAGAAATGATGACATCAAAGGGAGCGTCACTATTAAAGCTTTGAATAGTTTGATGCTTAATAGCTATATTGGGCCACGGACTATTTGCTACGTTTTGTAATGCTTGATTGTATGCGTTTTCATCTATTTCAACCGCAGTAATACTCAATGCTGGCCTGCGCTGTTTACACATTAACGCCAATAATCCCGTGCCTGTACCAATGTCTAGTAACGAGTTTGCACCAGCTAAGTTTGCCCACGCACCAAGCAAAATGCCGTCGGTTGAAACCTTCATTGCGCAGATGTCGTGTTCAACCTTAAATTGTTTAAATGCAAAACCAGACATTTTTTCACCTTTTCATTCACCAAGCGCAGCATAGCGCGTATAATCAAGGTAATTGTCCACTATTTTAGACACTCTATGCAATTTTCTGAATTTGATCTTGATACCAAATTACTCGATGCCATTGATAAAATGGGCTACGAGAAGCCAACCAGTATTCAACAACAAGCTATTCCTGAAGCTCTTCAGGGACGTGATATTTTAGCGTCTGCGCCAACTGGCACAGGTAAAACAGCGGCATTTTTAATTCCTGCGATTCAATACTTATTGGATTTTCCGCGCCGTGAACCTGGTTTTGCCCGCGTATTAATTATGACGCCAACACGTGAGCTGGCTTATCAAATTCATGAGCAATGTGAGTTACTAGCCAAACGTACGCACCTAAAAATTGGTGTCGTGACCGGCGGTATTAACTACGGAACGCATAAAGAAATTTTTGAAAAAAATAACGACGTGTTAATTGCCACTCCAGGGCGATTAATGGAATACCTTGAAACTGAAAACTTTCATGCTGAACATGTCGAAATGCTTATTATTGATGAAGCCGACCGTATGCTAGACATGGGTTTCAAAAAAGAAATGAGCCGTATTTGTGACGAAGCTAAAAATCGCCGTCAGTGCTTTTTATTCTCAGCAACCCTTGAGGGTGACAGCGTAGAGCGATTTGCAGAAACCACATTAAACGATCCAGCTTTGTTAGAAGCTGAGTCGTCTCGTAAAGAAAAAGCTAAAATTCACCAGTGGGTTCATCTTGCTGATGATTACCACCATAAACTCGAGCTTTTAGTCAACACCCTTAACGGCCCAGACGTGAGTAAAGCCATTGTATTTGTTAAAACCCGTGAACGTTTAGAAACTCTCATTGGTGAATTAACTAATAACGGTGTAAAAGCCGCTTGGCTGCGAGGTGAAATGCCACAAGACAAGCGCATGAAAGCAATGGAAAACTTTCATAGTGGCCGCACTAAAATATTAATTGCAACAGATGTAGCTGCTCGCGGTATTGACGTATCTGACATTAGCCACGTTATTAACTTTGATATGCCACGTACCGCCGACGTATATGTTCACCGTATTGGCCGTACTGGTCGTGCAGGTAAAAAAGGCATCGCTATTTCATTAGTTGAAGCGCATGATATTGGTATTTTGTACAAAGTAGAACGCTACATTGAACAGAAGCTTAAACGCCGTGTAATTAAAGGCATTGAGCCTCAGCATAAAGAGGCTAAGCCACCGGTTAAAAAGCGCAAAGATCCGGTAAAAATGAAAGCAAAGAAAAAAGCGAAAGTTAAAAAGAAAAAGTAACTTAGCATATTTACCAAAGCCGGCGTATGCCGGCTTTTTAATGCGTGTAACATATGTAACCGGTGCATGTAACACCTACCCATTTAAATGTAATTATTGCCCACCTGAATTCCCACTTAATAAAATAACCTTATATTTCAATAAATTAAAACTGGCACTGAACTTGTAATATTAAACACAGAATAGCCAGAATATTTAATGGTTTGGCTAAATTTTTAATTGATATAAAAGGATTGAGTTATGAACCGCTTAAAGTTAACTATTGCGTTAGTTTCGTTTTGTTGTTTATTTTTGTTAGCCTGCGCTACCAAAGTGAGTGCAGCAACACACCTAGCCGTAGTCAGCAGCGTAGCAACTCAACCTAACCTTCAACAAACCATTACAAGCACGCTTCGTACTAACCCCAACTTTGCATTAAGCAATATTCGCGTACAGGTTAAAGATGGCGAGGTAGTATTACATGGTCAAGCGCAAACCGGTTTTGAACGTGCGCTTGCTCAAAAGTTTTTAGAAAATATGGATGGTGTTAAAATCATCCGTAACAAAATTAGTGTTATTTGAATCGCATTTTTATTAACTCAATTGGTCCTAGGCGCAGCATGTTACTCCAACACACGCTGCGCCTTTTTTGTGCCAGTATTTACTTGCAACTCGCATTAACTACAATAAAAAACTCGCTTTAATTACCTCTTACTTAACGCCTAATACCAATTGTAAATTGCATACATTACAACCTAATATTTGCCAAAATAATCCGCTCTTTAAATAATAAATTTATATTAAGCCTAGGCCTGTTTAACTGCCATTATTAAAGCGTGTTCTATCAAGGAGCAACATAATTACGGTGCGCGATTTGTGACCCAGTAAGCTAAGTACCTACTCCTGCATTATTTTAATGACTTCGCCTATGTAGGTATAACTTAAAGTCGTATACAGCTTATACGCCCTACTTGCTCTTTATTCCTATTATTAAGGCAACAAGGAAAAGCAACCTATGAGAGGAACACAAAAGTTACTGCATGTTTTATATTTATGTTGCGTTATCGTCGGTTTCGGGAAGTAACTACACAATAGGCTTAGCCTTATCGATATATCACATAGCCCGCTTTCAATTTCACCCCAAAAGGTAAATAGGCCTTAATCAATAATCGATTAACGTTGCTCTCACCTTCTCAAACACTTAAATAGCCATAAAAAAATGCAGCTTTATAAAGCTGCATTTAGTCGTTGTGAACCATAAGTCATTTTTATTTAAGCCCACAACGCGCATTTAAATGTAAAATTGCGTTGCGAGTGAGTAAATAATTCCCACTGGTATTAATGGCTCATTTATTCGTTTTGGCCTGAATCAGCTCCACCAGCGTTGCCTTTATTTGATGATTGCTGGTTAATTTTATCGCTGATCATGGCATCGAGTTTTTCACCGCCTTTAATACCAAAATCGAGCGTGCGAATAGGGAATGGAATACTAATATCAGCTTCATCCAACGCTTGTTTAACAGCAACTACGCCTTTATGACGCACTGTCATAAAGTCTGGTTCACCTGGGTATTTAATCCAAAACCACACCAATAAATTAATGCTACTGTCGCCAAAGCCTTCAGCATAAACATCGGTTTCGTTTTTACGAATGACAAAGTCCAAATCGTTAATCTTATCTACAATAACTTCTTTCGCTTTTTCAATGTCGTCACCATACGAAATGCCTACCGGTACCTCTATGCGTCTAACTCCAAGTGTGGTGTAATTTTTTAACACATTTCTGAATAATACCTTGTTTGGTACTAAAATTAACTGCCCGTAAAAGCTCTCTATTAGCGTATTACGCAGGTTTATTGAGTGTACTGAACCAAACACGTCGTCGGTTTCGATTACGTCTCCTGTTTTAAAGGGCTTGCGTATACCCATTGCTATGCCCGCAATCAAGTTTTCGGTCATATCTTGAAACGCAAAACCTATGGCTAAACCAACAATACCCGCACCGGCTAATAAAGAGGTAACCGTACCTTTTAAACCCACAAAATCCAGCGCTATAAATACCCCAACACACAGCACAATAACCTTAAATATTGAAGCCATTAAATCGGCTATTTGTTGAGAGTCGAGTGAACGGCGCAATATGTTTTTCATTAGGTTGCCAGCAAAGCGCGCTAGCATTGAAAATATAATGGCAATAATAACCGCCACTATAAAATTAGGAATGTGACTTATAACAACATCAAACCAACCGCCGAGTTTTTCTTCGATAAGTTTTTCAGCTTCTGTTATCGAGGGTATGCTGATCATTTTTTGCACCTATGAGTAAATAATAATGTGAATACTTAACTCATGTTTGCAAGTTTAGCGCCAGCATATAAAAAGCCATGCAATGCATGGCTTTTTGGGTATGTGTTTAGCTTTAATTAAACGCGTTAGTTTTGCTCGTCGCGCATAAATACCGGCTCTAACTCTTTCGTTGTTACCTCAGCGCTAAAATAGTAACCCGCTACAGTAAACTCTTTTAGCTGACTTAGTTGCGTTACTTGGTTTTCTATAATGTAACGCGCCATCATGCCGCGCGCTTTTTTAGCATAAAAGCTAATTACCTTGTATTGACCATTTTTGCAGTCTTTAAAGTGCGGCGTAATAATTTGCGCGTTGAGCGCTTTTTTATCTACCGCTTTGAAGTATTCGTTTGAAGCTAGGTTAACGAGGTATTGTGCATCTTGTGCTTTTGTTACTTCATTTAGCTTATCAGCAATAATACTACCCCAAAACTCATACAGGTTTTTACCACGAGAGTTTTCAAGCTTAGTGCCCATTTCTAGTCGGTACGCTTGCATTAAATCAAGCGGTTTTAACAGGCCATATAATCCAGATAATATACGCAAATGACTTTGCGCGTAATCAAGGTCGCTTGCAGTTAAAGTGCTCGCCTCTAACCCACCGTATACATCACCATTAAAAGCAAGCGCGGCTTGTTTGGCATTATTAATGGTAAAGGGTTGCGACCATTCGCTAAAGCGAGCAGCATTAAGGCCAGAAAGCTTATCGCTAATTTTCATTAAACTGCCAATTTGCGCAGGTGTTAGTTCACGGCATACTTTCATGAGTTCCTCGCTGTGCTCGAGTAATTCAGGCTGAGTGAACTTATCGGTTGCCGGTGGCGTTTCGTAATCAAGATTTTTTGCAGGTGAAATAACAGTGATCATAGTTAGCTATTGACTTGTAAATTATTTAATGTCAATTTCAACATTAAATGAAACGAAAAGCACGTTTTGTTTATATAAATCCTCCCTTAAAAATTCATACATTGCCGTTTTTTAATTGATAAGGACATAAGACCTATCAAGCATTGTCACACTGTTGCAGTATGGATGGTATATATTAAGGGTCGATTTTTCTTTTAACTTGCTTGGAATGAGGAAAGCAAATGACTTCAGCTCTACAAAGGCTAAAACAACATTCATCTATCGTAGCCGACACTGGCGATATTGAAGCGATCAAAAAGCATCAACCAGAAGATGCAACCACAAACCCGTCGCTTTTATTAAAAGCGAGCGAGATTGAAGCTTATAAGCCTTACCTAGATAAAGCTTGGAGCTATGCAAAAGAAACCGAGCAAGCTCCAGCTAAACAACTAGAACTTGCATGTGACTACTTTGCTGTTTTACTTGGTAAAGAAATTAGTGAGATTGTACCGGGTTATATTTCTACCGAAGTAGATGCACGTTTATCGTTTGATACTCAAGCAACTATTGATAAAGCACACACATTACTTAGCCTTTACGAAAAAGAAGGTGTAAGCAAAGACAAAATTTTAATTAAAGTTGCGTCTACGTGGGAAGGTATTAAAGCCGCTGAGCAGTTAGAAAAAGAAGGCACTAAATGTAACCTTACTTTATTATTTAGCGACGCCCAAGCCCGTGCATGTGCTGATGCAAATGTATTTCTAATCTCGCCATTTGTTGGTCGTATTTTAGATTGGCACGTTGCTAACGGCATGGAAAAACCAACGGATCCACTACAAGATCCAGGTGTTCAATCAGTACGCAGCATTTTTGAATTTTACAAACGTCATGACTACAAAACAGTAGTGATGGGCGCAAGTTTCCGTAATACGGGCGAAATTATTGCCCTAACAGGTTGTGACAAGCTAACTATTAGCCCTAACCTTTTAGAAGACTTAGGTAACCTTGAAGGCGCACAAGAATATTTACTAGAAAGTGATATTCCTAAAGAGCCGAAACCTGAGCCGCTTACAGAAGCTCAGTTCCGTTGGTTACATAACCAAGATGCAATGGCAACTGAAAAGCTAGCTGAAGGTATTCGCTCTTTTGCTGATGCACAAGAACAGCTAGAAGCACGTTTTAAAGCAATGTAATTGGTTTGAACGTACTTTAAAAAACGCCGCAATTGCGGCGTTTTTTTATGCCTGTAAAGTGCGGACTAATAACCCGACCTCCCTCATACATTTTAGCTGTAAACAAAATAACTCTCATCGACTTAAATTTGTTTGTAAATTTTATACAAAGTGTTTTTGTATTTAAAAGCAATACTTTACTTGTATAAACCTTCATTTAAACATCACAACTTCGTAACATCTCTGTCACTTTTTTATTCTATTTTAGCTGGGCCTGTGGTATAGGTACTCTTGAGGTCAATAAAATCAATAGGAGAAGTTCATGGATAGCCTAAACGATATATTAGAGATACTAGAAGGTCCTGATGAAAAAAGAAAAACCTCTCAGAAGAACAAAAAAAGAAAATGGCGCGAAATAGAAGCAATAAAAGATAAACAACGTCTACGTAAAGAATTAGAGGAGTTTGATTACTTTGCAGACACAATTGCAATTGATGAGCTAGATTTTTAATTTCTATACCCACCAATTACACAAAAGCCCTCATTTATGAGGGCTTTTTTAATGCTTAAGCTTATGAAGCTAAACCTGCCAATTTATAGGTTTTTTACCTTGCGCTAACAGCAGTTCGTTAGTTTTCGAAAAGTGCTTACAACCAAAAAAGCCTCGGTGAGCCGACAGCGGCGACGGATGTGGCCCACTCAAAATAGAGTGGCGAGTGCTATCTATGCCTTTCCCTTTTTTTTGCGCATGCGCTCCCCACAAAATAAACACAACTCCATCACAGTTCGCGTTGATGTGAGCAATAACATTATCGGTAAATTGCTCCCAACCCAAATGTTTATGGGAATGGGCTTGCCCTTGCTCTACCGTTAAAACAGTATTTAGTAAAAACACGCCTTGTTCTGCCCAGCTTTGTAAGTAACCATGCTCAGGAATAACAAAGCCATCAATATCTGTAGCTAGCTCTTTGTACATATTTTTAAGCGAGGGTGGGAGTTTTTTTACCTCGGGCATAACAGAAAAACACAGCCCATGAGCTTGCCCTTCGCCGTGGTAAGGGTCTTGCCCTAAAATTACCACCCTAATATTGTTTAGCGGCGTGGCATTAAATGCATTAAATACGTACGACTCGGGAGGGTAAACAGCAATACCTTCAGCTCGGCGGTTTTCAACTGCATTTAAAGTTTGCTGCATATAAGGGTGCTGTAGCTCGTTTTGTAAAAATGTATCCCAGTCGCTCATTACATACTCTTTATTATTTTTCGTGACGCGTCTATTTTATCACACATATCAGCAAGCCCATCTAACATACGCGGTGTAAAACGGTGAAGTAAATCGGCATTAACGCGAATAAACTGGTTATTTGTAACCGCAGGCACTTCTGGCCATGCCTGCCAATTAACATTAGGCTGCGGGGTATTAGATTTTTCGTCAGGAATAATAATAATTTGAGGCTTAGTAACAATGACATTTTCAATGCTGATTTGTGGATACGGGGTCGTGCTATTAGCAAACACATTATTTACGTGGCAGGTATTTACTAGTTGGCCAATCCATGTACTTTCACTGATTGTCATCATAGGCTCAGCCCATAACTGATAAAAACCAGATATAGGCTGCTTCCCTTGCTGGTTTTTAATAATAGCGGTTAACTTTTGCTTAAAAGCTTTAGCAACCTGTTGGCTTTGCTTTTCGTACCCTGTTAGTTTGCCAAGTGTTAGTAGCTCAGTTTGCACGGCTTCTATGGTTGTAGGGTTACTTAAATGAACTTTAATACCCAAGCGCTCTATTTGTGCGATATCTTCCTGCTGATTTCCGCTTTTCCAAGCAATCACTAAATCAGGTTTTAAGGCTAATAATTTCTCAAGAGAAATACCATAGTACCCGCCAATGCGAGCTATATTTTTTGCTTCATATGGGTAATCGGCATAGTCAACGGTACCCACAATATTGTCACCTGCACCAATGGCAAATAGGTTTTCGACTATGTGTGGGGCAAGCGCAACTATACGTAGTTTTTTAATCTCAGGCGCTGAGTTCGCCACAGTATTGCCTTGTAAACTAAGCAGCATGAAACCTATAAAAAGCAATTTAAACACTAGTAGTCAAACCCTTCTAACGCTTTTACACCTGAGTCGAATGCGTGTTTTACATTACGTACTTCGCTCACTGTATCGGCAAGGTCAGTCAATGCTCTGTGCGCTGCGCGTCCTGTGATAATAACCGACTGCATAGTTGGGCGATTATTAAGTGCGCTTAGTACTTCGTCTAAGTCGATATAACCATAAGTCACCATGTAGGTAAGCTCATCAAGTAACACTAAGTTAATACTGCTGTCGGCAAGCATACGCTTTGCCTCTTGCCATGTTGCTTGCGCTGCTAAGGTATCGGCTTCTTTATTTTGTGTATCCCACGTAAAGCCAGTATTCATTACAGCAAATTCAACGCCTGCGCCTTGTAATAAATTACGCTCACCACACTCCCATGTCCCTTTTATGAATTGACACACAGCGGCTTTTTGACCGTGGCCAACACAGCGTGCTACCACGCCAAAACCAGAAGTCGATTTACCTTTACCATTGCCAGTAATAACCTGAAAAATACCTTTAACCTCTTGCGCGGCTTCAACACGGGCATCTACGTGTTCTTTTACTTTTTGCTGGCGCTGTTTGTGTTTGTCGTTTGTTTGTTCAGTCATTATTGTGCCCTTTATAAATCGAGGTAATTTGCGCTATATCTAAATGTGTTTCGCACATGGTTGCTAAACGCGCTAACTGCTGTTCGCGGTGTGTATCAATACTTATTGGATCAATATTTAAATCTGGCTTTACCCATTTTAAAATTTCCATCGTGGCGTTGGGCTCATCAAATAAACCGTGTAAATAAGTGCCCGCAATTGCGTTATCGTCACTTATAAAACCATCTGTTTTAAACCCATTTGGATGCTGACTAAAGGTAATTAAAGGGGTCTTTAATGCATTGCCTTTACTTACTCCCCCATGGATTTCATAACCACTACATAAAGTTTGTCGATTATTTAGCTTTAAAGTGGCCGTCACTTTACTTAATACTTTTTGCGATGTGAGTGTGGTTTCAAAATCACATAAGGCTAACCCACTCACACTTTTTAATGACGACTCAACACCCTCGGGGTCGTAAATTATATTACCCAGCATTTGCATTCCCCCACAAATTCCAAGTACTTTTCCACCATAGCGTAAGTGGCGTTTTATCTGATTATCCCACCCTTCGTTTATCAAAAAGGTTAAATCGCCAAGTACGTTTTTACTACCTGGCAATATAATAAGATCAACATCAGGAATGACCTGCGTATGGCGTATATAGTTAACATTAATATTTGGGTGTAAACGCAGTGCGTCAAAATCGGTATGATTACTAATATGCGGCACTAATAATATTGCAATATTAATAGTTGCATGGGTAACGTTATTGTTTATTGCAACAGCGTCTTCCGCGTCGAGAGTTAAATCGTGAAGGTATGGCAGTACTCCTAAAACAGGCTTACCCGTGTATTGCTCTAACCAGTCAAGCCCTCCTTGAAGCAAACTTATATCACCTCTAAAACGGTTAATTACAAAGCCCTTTACACGGGCTTGCTCAGATCCGCTAAGTAATGCCAATGTCCCCACTAAATGAGCAAATACACCGCCTTTATCTATATCAGCAATAATAATCACTGGGCAGTCTACTTTTTCAGCGTAGCCCATGTTAGCTATGTCGTTTTCACGCAGGTTTATTTCAGCGGGGCTTCCCGCACCTTCCACCAATAAAAGATCAAACCGTTTTGCTAAACGCTCGTGTGATGTAATGACAGCGTCCATGGCGACTTTTTTATAATCGTGGTACTTGCCGGCTTCCATGTTGCTAATCGCTTTACCATGAATAATAACTTGGGCGCCTGTATCGCTATTGGGCTTAAGTAATATCGGGTTAAAGTCGGTTTCGGGCTCTACCTTAGCAGCAATAGCTTGCAAAGCTTGCGCACGGCCAATTTCGCCACCGTCGTTTGTCACTGCGCTATTAAGTGCCATATTTTGTGGCTTGAACGGTGCGACTTTTATGCCTTGATTTGCAAATACTCGGCAAAGTGCAGCCACTAAGGTGCTTTTTCCCGCATCCGAGGTAGTACCCTGTATCATGAGTGTTTTCATGGCTACACCTTAGACTTTCTAAAAAAGAGTAAACTTAAGAAAAACGCACTCCCCATAGCGGCCGTGATCACCCCTACTGGCAACTCTTGATTTCGAAGTAAAGAACGAGACAGTACATCGACCCACACCATAAATGTGCCTCCTGCTAAGCTTGTTATTAATAGCCCTGCAACGGTTCCTTGTGAAATAAAAAAGCGCACAATATGTGGCACCATTAATCCAACAAAACCAATACCGCCACACATTGCCACCAACACAGCGGTTATTAATGAGCTTAAAATTAGCATCAGCAACCTAAATCGATGCACTTTAACACCAAGGGTTATGGCACTTTCGTCACCTAATAACATGGCATTAAGCTGGCGCCTAAAACTAATCATTACGCAGGTGCACAGTGTAATCACTAAAAATGGCACCCATAGTGTTGCCCACTGCGCACGTGCAAAACTTCCTAAGGTCCAAAATAAAATAGCAGCAACGGCTTGCGGCTCACTCCAATAAAGTAACAAACTAGTAAATGCACTAAATAAAAACGAAAGCGCAACACCAGCAAGTAACATAGACTCAACTTGCCCGCCCTGCTGCCTTGTGGCAATTAATATAAGTAAGCTCATTGCTAATAAGCTACCAAGCAAGGCTGCGGCCGAAAGCATAAAACCCGCGCTAATTCCCACAAATGCCATAAGTACAACTACACCAAACGAAGCACCTGACGATATACCAAATAAATAGGGATCGGCTAATGGGTTACGTGTCACTGTTTGTAAAATTAGCCCCGCAATAGCTAAACCCGCACCGGCCAGAAACGCCAATAATGTACGGGGCACTCTTAATTCAAAAATAATACGACTGGTGAATGAAGCATCATTTAAATAAATAAAACTGTTAAATACATCCTGTATTGAGGTATCTGCAGCACCAAAGCTCAATGCTAAAAATAAACTGACTAAGGCAATAGTAATGCAAATAATCAGTGCAACTGAATGGCGTACATGCGTGGCAAACATATTATTTATAACCATAAAAGTAGGTAATATGAGGCGTAACTTTACCCAATTGAGATTCTTGAGGATGGTTACTAACCTGAGCGCATACACCAAACACATCATCAAGCATGTGCTCAGTGAGTACTTCTGCGGGCGAACCGGTATGCGTTATTTCTCCGTTTTTAATGACTACGAGCTCATCGCAAAGAGCCGCGGCTAAATTAAGATCATGAAACGAAGCAAACACTGTAACACCAAGAGACTTTGCCAGCTCCATAACCTGTATTTGATATTTAACATCAAGGTGGCTAGTGGGCTCATCCATAATTAACAGCTGAGGTTGCTGAACAATAGCACGTGCAATGAGTGCGCGTTGTTTTTCTCCTCCAGAGAGCGATTCAAAATTTTGATTGGTGTGCTGCTCAAGCCCTACCGTTTTTATAGCTAGAGTGATTTGTTGTTTTTCGCTTTGCGATGTAGAGCTAAATAACGATTTATGAGGAGTGAGGCCAAGCGCCACAACATCAAATAACGACAAATTAAAATGCGATGGCGCCTCTTGTAAAACAACAGCAACGCACTTTGCATATTCGTCACTTTTAAGCTGCCAAATATCATGGCTATTAAACTCTATAACCCCTTCATTAGGCTTATTAAAACGATATAAACAACGCAGTAAACTCGACTTACCTGCACCATTAGGGCCAATTAAGCCCACAAATTTACCTTCGGGTATTTGCACATTAATGTGTTTGAGAATAGGTTTATTTGCTATTCCCCACGAAAGGTTTTGAACGTTTAATAATGGTGCTTTAGTTTGCAATACTCTGTCCTAGACACGATTACCCACTTGTAATGCAACCACTAAAAAGGAGTACATTAAAATTAGCATGAGTAGGCCCGCTCATTAAAAATTGATTTGTATCTGACTTAAAGCAAAGTGCTAATTACAGTTGCGGGAACAGTTGAGGACTTACACCTCATTCCAAATGAAGCTCTATTATGGGCGGGTAAGTAAATAATTTAAAGCAAAAAAAAACCGCGCTAATTACAGCGCGGTTAAAAAGGGAGTGTTTTAACTCGTCGTTAAAACTTATATTCCATACCTAAACCTAAGTAATCTTGGTCTACGTTGTTGTCCATATCAAAGCTTGAGTAAAAGCCAAATACTTTAATGTTTTTGTTAAGCTTATGATCAACACCAACCGAAATAGCTGTCTTATCATCGCTATCGTCAAAGTCCATTGCCTGATACTGAACTTTAAATGTATTTTTACCCATGCTGTATGCCGCATTTAATAAGTAACCGTCACCTTCAGCTGAACCGTCTACTTTTTCTTGAGTTTGGTACATAGCACCTAGTTTAAAGTCTTCAACTTTACCTTGGATTGATGCGCGCACTACATCATAGCCGTTTACTTCGCTGTCAGCTGCAATTGAGGCATAAATAGCACTCTTTTTAAGCGCTGAATCACCGTATGTTACAGCCATTGAATAACCGTTATCTGCATCTACATCGTCTTCAGCAATAAAAGTAGCAAGTACTTTAAAACCTTCGTATGAGTTAGAAGTATACGTGATTGAATCACCTAAACGGTTTTCACCCTTGAATACGTTTTTAATATCGCCTTCAAGGTCATTAAATAAATCTAGTTTACCTTGCGCTTGTTTAAACGCCGTATCGTTACGACCCACTACTACCTGACCAAATGAGCCTTTAACACCAACGTATTGGTTACGCGCAGAAATATTATCGTCGTCGCCTTTTGAGTCTGCATCAGTTACATCAACTTGAAACTCAAACTTATAAACTGCTTCTAAGCCATCTGTAATTTTTTCAGAACCTTTAAGACCAAAGCGAGATGCGTTACTTTTAATTTCAGTAAACGATCCTTCACCGTCATCTGTAGACTGCACAGTTACATTTGCTTTACCGTAAACATCCACGTCTGCAAGTACATTAAAAGATAAACCACTTAGCAAAGCGACACATAAGCTCGATTTTACAAATTTCATGTTATTTCCTCGATAATCACAAAAGACTAATTTTTAAAACGACTGCAGTTTGTCACCACTAAATGACAGAAATATTACAAATGAAATATTTTTGACTTTTAAAGTTAATAAAACTGCATTATTTTTGAAATCAAAAGGACACGAACACTAATCAAGCAAATGTGTACCCACTTAACCTCCAACGTTTAAGCGTTAGGCTCAATAGTAGGAAGTAAATTTATTAGTGTTTCTATCAGTTCCTTTTGCTCGTTATCTCTATGGTAGGCTACAAATATATCTCTTGACGTATTTTCTACGTTTTTTACATGAAATAATTCACCATTTTCTAAATGTTGCTCAACCAAAACATGTGGAATAAATGCGCTACCACCACATTGTAGTATTAAATCTAACGCAATTCGTCCGGTACTTGTTCTAAAGTAAGGAGGCGTTTTACCGGTAAACTGGCGTGCATGCCAAAGTGAAAATGTCGTTCCCCAGTCAACATACACGTACTGATTATCAAAAAAGTTTTCGTTTGTTGCCGTGTCATACCCACTTACAGGAATAATAGGCAGTTCACAAATACGCTCAACAACTAACTCATCTACTTTTGGTGGATCAAATAAAATGGCTAAATCAAGCGTGCGCTCAAGCAATAATCGCGTGCTTTCTTGTTGGGCTTTAACTTCAGCCACCAAAGAGACTCCCGGCATAGCCGACACAATATTAGTAATACCAAACTGCAAAAAGGCATCCCAAATATTAGGCGTCCCTGCCAAGCTAATTTGTTTATGCATATTATCAGCAAGGGCTACATCTACTTTGGCGCGCTGCATGCCTGTTATGATCATTTGCGCATGAGGTAATAACCGCTCACCAGGCGCTGTTAATTGAATATTATTACGCTGGCGAATAAATAAATTAACGCCAAGTCCTTGCTCTAATTGGCGAATACGAAAGCTTACCGCCGACTGCGTTATATAGAGGTTCTCTGCGGCTTTACCGAAATGACGCGTGCGCACTACTTCAACAAATGTTTTTAATAAATCGATATCCACTTTTTTATCCTCACGATAAAAATAACTTGTTTAAAAAATTGCCAAACTTGCATCATACTCCAACTAATTAATAGGGTATGAGGATATAGCTATGAGCATTAACATTTCATTACTACGCCAAGCATTTGTTAGCCAACGTCAATTTTATGATGATCAAAATTTTCCACGTGGTTTTAGCCGCAGCGGAAATTTCACCTTATTAGAAGCCAGTATACTAGAACAACATGGCATTGTTTTAAAAGGTTTATATAGTAAGACGATTGAACCACAAAATGAGCATCAAGAAAATTTTGTAGCCGTAGTAACAGGCTCACAAGAACCCACTAATCCGATTGAACGAGCATGGCTGAAATACCTAAAGCTCACTACTTGTAAAACGAAGTTTCATACCTTATTTGGCCGCTCAAAAATATCGAGCCCTGCGCCAATAAATCATGAAAGTTATTCAGAATCAGATAGCCTATAACACACTCAGCTATTTGCTTTTTGGCGCTTTTACAGTTACAAAGTGTATTAAGCAATTTTTTTGCATAATATAAACTGGGTGTTCCGTGAAGCGAAAAATATTAATAGTTGAAGATACACCTGCTATAGCGCTTGTGCAGAAACATATAGCGCTAAAAGTAGGCTACGAAGTAGATGTAGCAGAAACGTTAGCACAAACAAAAATACTAATTAGTCAAAATAATTACTTTTGCGCTGTTGTAGATTTTATTTTGCCTGATGCGCCTAATGGTGAGGCAGTACCGTGCACAATTAACGCAGAAATCCCTACCATTGTCATGACGGGTAGCATTGATAAAAAAACACGTGATACTGTTGAAAAATTCCCAATAATTGATTACATAATAAAAGAAAATAAACAAGCTTATCAATACCTTGAAAAACAGCTTAAGCGTTTGCCTCGCAACGAAAGTGTAAAAGTATTAGTTGTTGATGATTCTATATCTACCCGCCACTATATTGTGAGCTTATTGTTACGTCATAAATATCAAGTATCTGAAGCTGAGGATGGCAAGCAAGCACTTGAAATGTTGGCAAAGTCACCCGACATTTCAGTGATCATCACTGACAACGAGATGCCCAACATGAATGGCGATGAGTTATGCAGTGAAATTCGCAGATTATACAATAACGACGAAAAAGCAATTATTGGTATTTCAGGCGCTGACTCGTCGGAGCTATCTACTTTATTTTTAAAAAATGGCGCAAATGACTACCTTCATAAACCCTTTAATAACGAAGAGTTTTATTGCAGACTAAGCCAAAACGTCGACATGCTTCAACAAATAGCCACAATTAAGCGCCAAGCGAATACCGATTACCTTACTGACCTACCTAATCGTCGTTACTTTTTTGAGCAAGCAAATACGTCTTTAAAAGCGCTCAGCCTCAAAAAGGCAAACGGCGCGCTGGCCATGATTGATATAGACCACTTTAAATCTATTAACGACACATATGGCCATGATGCAGGCGATCAGGTTTTAAAAGGACTGGCTATTTGCTTAAAAAAATACTTTGAAAAATATTTAGTCGCGCGTTTAGGTGGCGAAGAATTTGCCGTTTACTTTGCTGATGAAAACACCCCAGAAGCACTAAAGAGACTGGAAGGGTTTAGGTATTTTGTAGAAAATAACAGCCAAGAGTTTAGTAAAGAAAAAATAAAACTGACCATTTCAATAGGTTTTTCTGGCGGGCCCGTTTATCAAATGGATACATTATTAAAACAGGCCGACCAAAAACTTTATGAGGCTAAAGAAGCTGGTCGCAACCAAGTAACTAGCTAAATAAATAGTTAAGCAACTTCGGCGGCTGTAATGGCCGCTTTTTTACGCTTACGTGATTGATGATAAGAATCCCAACTAAAGATAGCCAGAGCACTCCAAATACATGCAAAGGTAATAAGCCTTTCTGTATCAAATACCTCATCGTAAAACACCACAGCAAGTATAAACATTAAACTAGGCCCTATATATTGAAAAAAGCCTAGGGTTGTATATTGCAAGCGCTTAGCGGCACCTGTAAAGCAAAGCAGCGGCAATGTGGTAACAATACCAGCACTAATAAGAAGTAAATTAGTAAGCCAATCGTTATTTGGCAGGCTTGAAGTAGCAGAAGGTGCCATCATCCACCAATAAACCAACGCCACTGGTAGTAATATTAACGCCTCGAGCAAAATGCCCGGCAACGCCTCAACAGGAAGCTTTTTTCGTAACAGGCCATAAAGTGCAAACGATATCGCGAGTGAAAAAGCAACAACAGGGAACGAGCCAAAACTCACCAACTGTAATATCACACCCGAGAACGCAAGCCCAACAGCCACACCTTGAAATTTTCGGAGGCGTTCACCTAAAAAAAGCATGCCTAATAAAACATTTAACAGCGGATTTATGTAATAGCCTAAACTTGCATCGAGCATATGGTTATTGTTAATCGCCCATATAAATAATCCCCAGTTAAAACCAAGTAGCCCCGAGGTGACAACCAGCATTAGCATCAGTTTGGGCTGTATTATAATGTGCTTAATTTTACGCCAGTACTTTAGAACACTTACCACTAAAATTAAAAATACGACTGACCACACAACACGATGCATTAATATTTCAAATGCAGTCACATGTTGTATTAACTTGAAGTAAATGGGAGCAAGACCCCACATAACAAAAGCAAGACAGGCAAATATTGCGCCTTTACGCTGCTCGGTAACAATTGGCATAGTAAACACTTAGTGATTTAAAAGGTCGCCAGTTTACTCGCCAAACAAGTTTTATCCAACTAAATACGTGCCCGTGCCAAAAGCGATTTGTACAGATTGCTCATTATGTAATTCCATTCGGCACACACACACTTTATTACCTGAACGAATAAGCGTGGCACTGGCGGTAAACACATCCCCTTTTCCTGGGCGCAAATAATCGGTGCGCAAATCAATAGTGCCCAGTGTTGCTAATTTTTTTTGTACACTGTTCATATCTAAATCGGTCAGCTTATCTATCACACTCGCCGCTGCGAGCATACCACCGACGTTATCGAGCACCGCTGAAATAATCCCACCATGAAGAATTTTTTGGGCAGGGTTACCTATAAAAACATCCTGCCACGGGAATGTAATTTTAGCTTGTTCTGGGCTAAGTGATTCTACCGATATATTTAAAAATTGATTAAACGGCATACCATTTACGAATAGCGCCCCCACTTGTTCAATTAACATTTCTTTATTCATTATTATTCTCTGATATTAATAGGTACATCGAGTAAAACATACCTTGTTTAAAACTACGAGCGTAAAGCTAAAGACATCTTATAAAAAAAACACTAAAATACCCGCCAATGAATACATCTACACTACCTTCAAGCACCTTAGTGCGAAAACCCGAGACTGTCCTCAAACAAGTGTTTGGTTACAGCGAGTTTCGAGATGGCCAAAAAGCCGTTATTGATGCCGCTTTAAATGCTCAGGACACACTTGTTTTGCTACCCACTGGTGGCGGAAAATCTGTGTGTTATCAAATTCCGGCGTTAGTTCTTGAAGGGGTGACCATTGTTATATCGCCACTTATTTCGCTTATGCAAGATCAAGTCGCGCAGCTTCAAGCTTTGGGTGTAAAAGCGGCATATGTTAATAACAGCCTAGCTCGCGAAGAACAGCAACGTGTTTATCAGCAACTTCACCAAGGGCTTATTAAACTATTGTATGTAGCCCCCGAAAAAGTATTACAACGTGATTTTTTAGAGCGATTATCGCATTTAAAAATAAGCTTATTTGCGATCGATGAAGCGCATTGTGTGTCGCATTGGGGTCATGATTTTAGACCGCATTATTTTCGCTTAAACGAACTTAAGCAACGCTTTGCCCACGTGCCTATGATGGCCCTTACAGCGACGGCCGATAAAGCCACACGCTTTGATATTGTTGAACAGTTAAAACTTCAGCAGCCTTACATTCATACTGGCAGCTTTGATAGACCTAACATTCGTTACACCATAGAAGAGAAATTTAAACCTATGGTGCAACTATTACGCTACTTAAAAGAACAAAAAAACCAAAGTGGCATTATTTATTGTACTAGCCGAAAGCGTGTTGACGACATAGCAGAAAAACTTGCCGACGCAGGCCTTAATGCAGCCGCTTACCATGCAGGTATGAGCAACGAACAACGCCAGTTTGTGCAAACAGGGTTTGCCCGTGACGATATTCAAATAGTGGTGGCAACCGTGGCTTTTGGTATGGGGATTAATAAGCCCAATGTACGTTTTGTTTTGCACTACGACATTCCCAAAAGTATAGAAGCGTACTATCAAGAAACAGGAAGAGCAGGACGCGATGGCTTAGCCGCCGAAGCAATTATGTACTTTGATCCTGCCGATATAGGCCGTGTAAGACGCTTTTTTGAAGATATTGACGACGAGCAACGTCGCCGTGTAGAAGAGCAGCGCTTTAATGCCATGGCAAGCTTTGCTGAGGCACAAACGTGCCGCCGTCAGATACTACTTAACTACTTTAGTGAATACCAACGCGAGCAATGTGGTAACTGTGATATTTGCTTAAACCCACCAAAAAGCTTTGACGGTACGCTTGTTGCCCAACAAGCGCTTTCGTGTGTATACAGAGCTGAACAGCGATTTGGTTTAGGATACATTGTAGAGCTATTACGTGGCGCCAACACGAGTCGTATTCGCGATAACAATCATCACCAGTTGAGCACCTATGGTATTGGTAAAGACAGAAGCAGTGAGTTTTGGCTAAGTATTTTACGCCAATTAATCCACCAAGGATTACTAAGCCAAGATATAACACAAGGCGCCTCTTTGCGCTTAACCGAAGCCGCCCGCGCTATATTAAAAAGCGAATACGCGCTGCAATTAGCTGAGCCTCGCTTACAAGCAAAACACGTATATCAAGATAAACTAGCGCAATTTAATTATGATAAAAAACTATTTGCTCGCTTGCGTTCATTACGCAAAGAACTAGCCGATGCCGACGATGTGCCACCGTATGTGGTATTTAATGATAAAACGTTAGCCGAAATGGCGCAGCTAATGCCCACGAACGACAGTGAGTTTTTAAAAGTGTCAGGCGTTGGTTTTACCAAGTTAAACAAATACGGCGGTGCTTTTTTAACAGCAATTCGCAACTACTTAGCCACACAATAAGCATAATATGAGCAAAATAGATTACGACCACACACACCAATGCATCATCATTACCCCGACAGAGCCACCTCACGATGAAGACTTTGAGCTGTGGAGTACATTATTCCTACATTCAGACGATATCGCTATTAGCGAGTATTCGGCGGGAGCCGATAGGCATCAGGTGCGTTTTTCTTATAGCCAACAAACGTTTAATTTAAATTACGAGCATTACAGTCAAAGTATTTGGATTAACGGCGAAGGGCCTGAAGCAGAACATTTATTAGCCGCGTTGGCTTTTTATTTAAATTAACCCGTTTTAGCGATGGATGAATGAACTGTTTTTATAATCGGGCAATAGTTAACACCTAAACGGCTCTTTTTAACAAATAGTTTTTAATATAATAAATTAATTATTTCCCCCCCATGCTTTTTACTTACATTTAAATAACAATGATGTAAGCTAATATTACGGGTGTAGTTTGCTACGCAGTAAATAAGGGGTTAAATGATCAGTAATACGTGGTTTTCGCCCTATTTTGTTGGGGTTTTTGTTCTGTGTCTATTAATGTCTAATGCTTATGCAGAGCCATTACCTTCAAACACAGGTACCTGCCCTCTTGAATCATCAATACATTTGAGTGAAGAAAAACTACGTCGCCAACTCAGCGATGAAACGCTTCTCGTTGCTACAAAACCAAATGCAAAAATTGCCACTATTACGCTAGAACAACTCAATGTATTTAATACTGCGCTGGAAGAAGAAAATAACGCACTGTTTAGATTTGCTAACCGCGCACACATTCAAACTGAGCCTGAGGTAATTAAAAATTTACTGCTTTTTAACTCTGGCGATCTTTACGATGCTAAAAAGCTTTCTGAATCGGAGCGCCTGCTGCGAAAAGAAAACTACCTATACGACGCACAAATTAGCGCAACTGAAAACTGTGATGGCGATATAGATGTTAAAGTAATTACCCGTGATTTATGGACGCTCTTACCAGAAATAAACTTTAGCCGTAGCGGAGGCGAAAATAAATCGAGCATTGGTTTTAGAGAATCAAACTTGCTTGGGTGGGGTAAAAGGTTGTCTTTTTCTCGTACAACCGACAGCGATCGTAGTGGCTATTTATTTGTATATGACGATCCTAATATTTTTTCTAGCCGTTACCGTGGTCGCGTAGAGTATGCCGATAACAGCGATGGTAAGCGTCATTTACTTGAACTTACTTATCCATTTTATGCCATAGACACACCTTACAGCTACGGTATTTTAAGCTACTCAGAGCAGCGAGAAGAATCCTTATACCGGCGTGGCAAAGAAATTAGTGAATTTGATCAAACAACCGATCTCAATCGCATTTTTATTGGTCATTCTAAAGCATTAAGTAATAGCTGGACCCAGCGAATTAGCTTAGGTTATGTAGATGAGCAGCATACATTTACTGCTATTCAAACCACGTTTGAGCCTTTAGCTAAAGATAGAAGCTACAGTTATCCCTATATTAGCGGCCATTGGTTTGAAGATAATTTTATTAAAGTACGAAATTTTGACAGTATTTATCGCACTGAAGATTTAAACCTAGGCTGGAATGCACAAGCATTACTCGGTTACTCAGATGAGTCATTAAGTGATGACGATAGCCGCTTGGTGTATTCGCTTAATGTTAAAACAGCGCATTTTTCTGGCGATAATACGCTTTGGCGTTTTAGCACGAACCTAGAGGGATTTTGGAACAAAGAACAAAAACAACTCGAAAATTTTAAAGCAACTTCGCAAGTACAATATTATCTAAATACAAGTGTTGATCAGTCTTGGTATGTAAAAGGTCGCGTGCAATATGCAAAAAACCTAACAGCCGACCAACAGCTTACCTTAGGTGGGGAGACAGGCCTGCGTGGTTACCCTATGGATTATCAACATGGCGACCGTAGCTTTTTAGTGAGCCTAGAAAAACGCTACTACTGGGAGTACGATTTGCTACAACTATTTAAAGTAGGTGGCGCAGGCTTTATAGATATTGGTAGGGCATGGTTTAATGACCAAACAAATGGTGAAAATAATCATGTTCTCAAAAATGTAGGCGTTGGTTTGCGCCTAGCACCAAGTAGAGCAAATGCAGGAACTATGATCCACCTTGATATAGCCGCCCCCATAGATAGCGCCGACGATGTCGACTCTGTACAGTGGCTTGTCAGTGTAAAAAAATCTTTTTAAATAGCTACTTAGCACCAAAATAACACGCTAAACTAAGGCCTTTAAGCTAGTTGAAATTCAACCTAACGTGTTGCTTTATTTACTACTTTTAACTACTACATAACTACAAAAGGCGCTATTTTGGAATTTTTAGATGTTTTAGAATTACTCACCAATCAATATAAACTCATAGTCACCATTATTGCCTTGTTACTGTTTCCAGTGCTTTTAACGCTAACTAAAAAGCTACTTGAAAAAGCCATTAAAGGCAAAGTTGATTTGCACCGTAAATACCGCGCAGAGTTACTTCTTAAAATTATTCTTGCCTTTGTCATGTTATGTTTAGTGCTAGTATTTTGGGGTATTGAACTAAGAGGATTATTGGTTCTAGGCTCGTCACTATTTGCAATGTTAGGTGTAGCGCTATTTGCAGCATGGTCATTATTAAGTAACCTGACCGCGTTTTTATTAATGTTTATTCAAAACGACTGCCGTGTTGGCTTTTGGGTACGCATTATCGATGGCGCAAACCATATTGAAGGGCGAATTGTCGAAATGGGCTTAATGAATGTCGTACTTGAGCATATTGATGGGCACCGCGTCATTTACCCTAATAACTTATTTGTTACCCGCCCTGTTTTGGTTTTAAACGCAGAGCCTAAACCATCAAAAGCACCTGCTGTTAAACGTATTATAGGCCCTAAAAAGTCATAATTTTTATATAAAAAAAGCCGCTTCAATGATTAAAGCGGCTTTTTACTAATTACTTAAGTATTAGTTATTTAGCTCTGCAGTTTTTAGCTCATCTTCTAAATCATTTATTCCATCAATAAATGTTTCTAGCTGCTGCTCAACCACGCTATTGTCGTTTGCAAAGTAAGCAATGTGGAATACAGCATCGCCTTCATTTACTAATGGCATAGTTTGCTGACCTATAATAATCCCACTTCGTGGCGCACGCAGTTCTAGCTCAGAATCACCAAGTGGACTACTTATAAACGCCAGTACTTGCCCTTTTGTAACACGCTCTCCTAACGAAACTTGAGCGCGCACAATACCATCTACTTCAGCACGCACCCAACTTGTTGAACGCGCAATGATAGGCTCAGGTATTTTTTTAGGGCGTTTACCACGCATCATTTTTAAATGACGCATTACATAATCAACACCTTGTACACCTGCGGCTATTGCAATCGGGTCAAAACGCAGTGCTTCACCCGCTTCGTAAGTAATAACCGGTATGCCTAAATTCGCCGCTTCACTTCTTAATGAACCATTACGCAATGACGCATCTATTACTGCTGGTGTGCCAAAGGCTTTGGCCATCTGCGCCGTAGCTTCATCCGCCAAATTTGCACGTATTTGTGGCAAGTTTGTTCGGTGTATAGCCCCAGTATGTAAGTCAATAATATGTGTGCAATGCACTGCAACTTGATTAAAAAACATATACGCCATACGACCCGCTAGCGACCCTCTTTCAGAACCTGGAAAACTGCGGTTCATGTCACGACGGTCGGGTAAATAGCGCGACTTATGAATAAAACCAAATACGTTAACAATGGGTACCGCGATAAGCGTGCCACGTAGCTGGCTTGGATCTATTTTAGCCAGTAATTGACGAACAACTTCTACCCCATTTAATTCATCACCATGAATAGCGGCACATACCATCAGTACAGGGCCTTCCATTACGCCATTAACAACCTCTATAGGTATGTTAAGAGGTGAGTGGGTATAAAGCTTTGCAGCTTCTAAAGCTAACGTTTTGCGTTCACCAACACCAATGCTTTCACCTAATAAAGTGAAAGGACGGTTAATTTTAACCTTTGCCACGAGTTGCGGTTCCTTTGATTGAGGCATTTTTTTCGATGAAATCAATCACCATGCCCGCAATGTCTTTACCTGTTGCTATTTCTATACCTTCAAGACCTGGTGATGAGTTAACCTCCATCACTAAAGGCCCACGAGATGAGCGAAGTAAATCTACACCCGCTACATTTAAGCCCATTGCTTTTGCTGCAGCAACGGCGGTTTTACGCTCTTCAGGCGTAATACGAACTAGTGTAGCGCTACCACCACGGTGAAGGTTTGAACGGAACTCACCTTCTTGCGCTTGGCGCTTCATCGCTGCAATTACTTTATCGCCTAACACAAAACAGCGAATATCCGCACCACCCGCTTCTTTAATGTATTCCTGAACCATAATATTGGCTTTTAAGCCCATGAAAGCTTCGATTACACTTTCAGCAGCTTTGCGCGTTTCAGCAAGTACAACACCAATACCTTGTGTGCCCTCTAGTAATTTAATCACAACCGGTGCACCACCAACCATTTCGAGTAAATCTTTCACGTCATCAGGCTTGCTCGCAAACCCCGTTACAGGCATGCCTACACCCTTGCGTGATAATAACTGTAACGAACGTAATTTATCGCGTGAACGAGAAATAGCCACAGATTCGTTTACTGGGTATACCCCCATCATTTCAAACTGGCGTAAAACGGCACAGCCATAAAATGTTACCGATGCGCCAATACGCGGCACAATGGCATCGAAATCTTTTAAGTTTTCACCGCGATAGTGAATTTCCGGCTGTTCAGAGTTTATATTCATGTACGAGCGAAGTGCGTCTATCACTTTCACTTCGTGCCCACGAGCCTCTGCAGCCTCGATTAAACGACGTGTTGAATATAGCTTTCTGTTACGAGATAAAATACCGATTTTCATAGTTAAAACCTTAACTAAATTTTATAGCATTAGTGCTTAATAGCTGCTTTTTATGCAACTTAAGCCCAATACTTTTTATAATAAATGAGATAATGCCGTGTCAACAATGACACGATTCTCCATGGCTGTTCGACCTAGCAACATTCTAAACTTCATGGTTGCACGGCTTGTGAGGGTGACTTCAATAGGCCAGCTATGTTCACCCGCATGTAATGTTGTTTCTATAAAATAACGCAGCTGTTTTTCACCACTGGAACTGGTTACGTATTTCATTTTTTTCACTTTAGCATTACAAGTAATTTGAGTTTCTTCGTCATCTTGTAACGGTTGAGCTGTAAATTTAACCCACTTTTCGCCATCAACTTCGTATTCTTCAATGTTAATTGCATGAATACATGAAGTGCGTGCACCAGTGTCAACTTTAGCCTTGATCCGCTCAATACCAAGCTCAGGTAAACTTAACCACTCACGCCAACCTATTGTTATTTTTGTCGTCATAAATGTGCCCTTAGTAAAAAAGAGGTTTATACGCTACGGGTGAAAAAACACCAACAAAATAAATTTATCTAGTCGATGAGTAAATTAAATTGATCTTTTAAGGTAACTCATCACACAATGCGCGCCTTGCTGAGCATAAAATTAAATCAGCACTATGACTCTACTTAAATTGAATATGTTTTAACTTATTAAAAGTAAATATGTTTTGGGTATGTAGATACACTATAGTTTACTGTATTAAAAATACACTCTTTTGAGATCTTATTATGATTAATGGTTTGCTTCATGCCCTAGTGCTTGATGAAAAAGGCGGTACACGTGCTGTTAAAAGCAGCGAAGACCTTCACAACTGGCAACCTGAGCAAGGTAAATTATGGGTCCATATGGATTACAGCCAAACCGACGTAGTCAACTGGCTCAAACACTGTGAGCTTTTAACCGATTATGAGCTAGAGTCATTTACGGCGGATGAAACACGCCCACGTATCACGCAGTCTGCAAATGGACACATGCTGTTTTTGCGCGGTGTAAACTTAAACCCAGCGCAAAGCCCCGAGGACATGGTGTCGGTACGTTTATTTATTAACGAAAATATAGTCATCACTTCGCGTAAGCGTCGCCTTTTATCTATTGACGATGTACTTAACTCGTTAAAAGACAATAAAGGCCCGTGCTCTATATCAGAGCTTGTGTGTGCTATTACACAAAAGCTGACTTCACGTATGCAAAGTGTTATTAACTCTTTAGATGAAACACTTGATGGCTTTGAAGAAGAAATAGACGAGCCAAGTAAGCGTTTTGACAACCAAGCGCTATCGCAGTTACGCCGCCAAACTATTGCGCTTAAGCGTTATTTAAAGCCTCAAAAAGAGGCGCTCACTACAATGGTAAACGGTCATTATGAGTGGCTTTTGGATGACGATAAGGCAAAGCTAAACGAAACCACTAACTTACTTATTCGCTACCTTGAAGAATTAGACAGCTCAATAGAGCGTGCACAAATTATTCAACAAACAGTTACTAACCATGTTTCTGAGCAGTTAAACCAACGTATGTATGTGATGTCGGTAGTGGCTGCCTTGTTTTTACCGCTAGGCTTTTTAACAGGCTTGCTTGGGGTAAACGTTGGGGGAATTCCAGGCACAGACAACCCTTACGCATTTACGCTATTTATTGTGTTTTTAGTGATACTTACTGGTGGTATTGGTGTGTATTTTAAAAATAAAAAGTGGCTCTAATAGTATTAAGTGATCTATCTGGAGGCTAAAAAATCATGTCGATGACAGGGCAAATATTTTGTTATTCTAAATACCTAAGTTTAAACCAGTGCCTCCCTGGTTTAGCCCTTCAAGTTTATTAAGTATTGATATAAACCTGATATAGCCATCAATTAAAAACTAAAAAGGCGCGCATTGTTAAATGCTCGCCTTTTTTAATTTTTATACTTGAATCGCTAATTACTCTTGAAAGTAAGTGCCCCAACCGTCGTACTCAACGTCGCATTCAACAGCAAGTGCTGCTAGTTTATCAACGTCTTCCATAATGACGTCTACGTCTAGCTCAGCTTCTACTACTATGTCGAAGCTCCAAATTTTGCTGCCGTCTTCAAGCTCAAGCTCTGCTGGCTCTTCAACATCGTAGCCTAATTTAAAAGCAGCCAATGCGGCTTGCTCTAGTTTAGGGAAGTCTTCACACACAAAGTGGTGCTCCACTTCATAAAGTATTTCAGGATCTGATCCATCTTCAAGTAGTGAACTTACGATGTCTTCACTTATTTCGCGCCAGTTTTCCATTATTTCTCTCTCACTTGAGCATCTAATTCGTTTATTTTAGCAGCCATAACAGTATGTACGTTTTGAGCGTGCTCTCGCGCACTTATACTTTTATCAAGTGATATAGGCGCTAACATTTCGATGTAAATTGTACCATTATCCCAACGATTTAGCTTAATGGTTTTATGCGTTGTATTCATACACACGGGAACCACTGGCACGTCCGCACTCATCGCGGTATGAAAAGCACCTGTTTTAAAAGGTAATAAACCGCGCCCATAGCTTCGTGTACCTTCTGCAAATACCCATATAGATAGCCCATTTTTCTTAATTTTTTCAGCTGCTTTTGAAATAGTACCAGCCGCTTTTGAACGATTTGCTCTATCTATTAAAATATTGCCTGACAGCCAATAAAGTTGACCAAAAAATGGGATCCACTTTAGGCTCTTTTTACCAAGACTTACACAGTTTTTTGGTACCATTGCTGGTACTGTAAATAAATCATAGCTATTTTGATGATTTGCAACGTACACTGCAGGGCCAATATTTTCGGCATCTTGATGGCGTGTCAGCACTAATTTAACACCGATCATTTTGGCCATAGAACCAAACCAGCCTGCAATTATGTGAACATTATTTGGGTGAAAAGGCCTGACTAATGAAAGTAACAAACCAAAAATACAACTCAACAATATAAACATAAACATAATAAAAACACGTATTACAGCTAACAAACTCGTTCTCCAAATCAATTGTGTGCGGTGCGCATGTCATTACGCACTATGACACTATTATAGCGTTATTTTGTGACACAGACGAGATAATAGCGAACAACTGTACGCTGAAATAGAGTCAATGCTAAAATTAATTGCTTAACACATAACAATAAAATGGTAAAAATTGGGCTCTACAAACAAAAACGGCCTGCAATTGCAGGCCGTAATACGTGAGCTCAACGCTTATGATTCATCTGCTGTACTTTCAACAGGCTCTTCATCTTGAGGCGTTAGCTCAACAACGGCTTCATCAACACGCTGCAAGCCTCGCGGTAACTTATTCCCACGACGACCTCGTTCACCATGGTAATGCTCTAAATCTGTTGGTTTAAGGGTTAGCTTGCGTTTACCGGCATGCAATGTAACGCTACTTCCTAGAGGGACAACAGCCAGTACTTTCACAAACTCTTCACGAGCCTGTACCTTCGCACCAGGGATAGAAATAATTTTATTACCCTTACCTTTACCTAGTTTAGGTAAATCGCGTAGTGGGAATAAAAGCATGCGTCCTTCGTTAGAAATAGCCATGCAGTAATCGCTAGCTACATCGCTCACTCTAATTGGTTTGAGTAAAATACCGCCTTTAGGCACACTCACTAACGCTTTACCGTTTTTGTTTTTACTCACAAGGTCTTTAAAATCAGTGATAAAACCGTAACCCGCGTCCGATGCCATAAGTAATACTTGGCTATCTTCAGCCATAACAACGTGCTCAAAATTTGCACCTGTTGTTAAGTTAAAACGCCCAGTCATTGGCTCGCCTTGGCTACGTGCCGACGGTAAACTGTGTGCATCAGTTGCAAATGCACGCCCTGCTGAATCTAAAAATACGGCGGGCTGATTACTCTTACCGCGAGCTGAAGCTCTGTAGGCATCGCCTGAGCGGTAACTTAACCCTTGCGCATCCAAGTCATGGCCTTTACCAACGCGTGCCCACCCTTTGTCTGAAAGAACAACAGTCACTGATTCCGATGGAATTAAGTCTTTTTCGTTTAAAGCTTTCGCTTCCGAGCGCTCGATCACAGGAGAACGACGATCGTCACCATACATTTCTGCCGCTTCTTGAATTTCTTTTTTAAGCAACGTTGACATACGGCGGTCAGAACCAAGCGTGAGTTCTAATTTATCACGCTCTTTAGCAAGCTCGTCTTGCTCACCACGAATTTTAAACTCTTCAAGTTTAGCTAAATGGCGGAGTTTTAACTCTAAAATAGCTTCTGCTTGTATATCGGTTAAATCAAAGCGCTGCATTAAAATAGGCTTTGGCTTATCTTCACTGCGAATAATTTCAATCACTTCATCAATATTTAAGAATGCAGCTAATAAGCCTTCTAAAATATGTAAGCGCGCCAGTACTTTATCTAAACGATACTGCAAACGACGACGAACAGTCTCGCGCCTAAATATGAGCCACTCACTTAAAATACTACGCAAATCTTTAACCTGCGGACGACCATCTAGCCCCAGCATATTTAAGTTTACGCGGTAGTTTTTTTCTAAATCGGTGGTCGCAAACAAGTGAGCCATTAATGGCTCTGCTTTAATACGATTAGAGCGCGGTATAATCACTATGCGTGTTGGGTTTTCGTGATCTGACTCGTCACGTAAATCAGCAATCATAGGCAGTTTTTTTGCGTTCATTTGCGCTGCAATTTGCTCAAGCACCTTACCGCCTGAACATTGATGCGGAAGCGCGGTGATCACAATATCGCCCTGCTCTTCACTATACACCGCACGCATTTTAATTGAGCCTCGGCCGGTTTTGTATATTTTATGAATATCGGCTTTTGGGGTAATTATTTCGGCATCGGTTGGGTAGTCAGGTGCGTGTACTAGCTCTAATAATTCATCAAGCTCTGTCTTTGGTTTGTCGAGTAATAAACAACATGCACTGGCTACTTCTCTCACGTTATGAGGCGGAATATCAGTTGCCATACCAACAGCAATACCGGTAATACCATTAAGTAAAATATGTGGTAAGCGTGAGGGCAATACAACCGGTTCGTCTAGTGTACCATCAAAGTTTGGTGTCCAATCTACCGTGCCTTGGCCAAGCTCTTTAAGCAGTACTTCAGAAAACTTAGATAAACGCGCTTCAGTATAACGCATTGCAGCAAATGATTTAGGATCATCAGCAGCACCCCAGTTTCCTTGGCCGTCGACAAGTGGATAGCGATACGAAAACGGTTGCGCCATAAGTACCATGGCTTCATAACAAGCACTATCGCCATGAGGGTGATATTTACCAAGTACGTCACCCACGGTACGGGCTGACTTTTTGTATTTAGCCGCGGCCGATAAACCTAATTCGCTCATCGCGTAAATAATACGACGCTGCACTGGTTTTAAGCCATCACCGACATGTGGCAAAGCACGATCCATGATCACGTACATGGAATAGTTTAAATAGGCGTCTTCAGTAAAGCGCCCCATTGTTTGTTGCTCTATTCCTTGCATTAGCAAGGTATCTGTATCACTCATTAAAGCTTACCTAGTTTTTCTTATAGCTTACGCGGTAGATTACATTGGCGTAATCGTCACTTACTAACAGACTGCCGTCACCTAACTCTGCAAATGCAACTGGGCGTCCAAATGTTGTTTCGTCTTTCATAAAGCCGGTAATAAACGGCGTGTATTTAGTCACACGGCCTTGCTCTATTGTGGCTATAGCTACTTTGTAGCCTGCTTTTTTACTACGATTCCATGAGCCATGTTCAGCAACAAATAACTGCTCTTTGTAGCTTGCTGGGAATTGTTTTGCGTTGTAAAAATGAATACCTAATGGTGCCACATGGGCAGTCAATGCGAGCGCAGGAGACGTGTAATCAGCAATATTTTTTCCTTTACCAAATTCAGGATCACTAATCGCACCGGCATGAATATAAGGGAACCCAAAGTGCTCCCCTTCTTTACTTACGCGGTTTATTTCATCTGGTGGAATATCATCGCCCATCATGTCGCGACCATTATCACTAAACCACAAAGCCTGAGTGCTTGGGTGAAAATCAAAACCAACGGTATTTCGAACGCCCTGCGCTATTGTTTTAATTTGCTTGGTTTCTACGTTTAGTGAAAAAATACGACCAAAGCGCTCGTCTTCGGCGCAAATATTACACGGTACACCTACAGGAATAAGCAATTCGCCTGTGGGTGTGAAACGTAAAAACTTCCAGCCATGGTGGCGCTCTGAAGGCAATGCGTTGTAGATCACATCAAACTTTGGATCTTTTAATTGGGTGTCTATATTTTTAAAGCGAATAATACGATGCACTTCACCTACGTATAAATCACCATCTTTAATAGCCAGCCCTGAGGGCATATTTAAACCCTCTGCAATCACAATTTTTTTATCGGCTACGCCATCGCTATTATGATCGATAAGCGCATACACATTACCTGCTTTGCGCGAGCCTGCGTAAACAATGCCTTTTTTTGATACTGCAATTTGGCGCGCATTTTCAACGTCGTCTGCAAATAAACTAAGTTCAAAACCAGGCGCAACACTAAGCTTGTCTAGTATGTTTTTAGCCATTGCAGGCGCACTTATTAAACTCAGTAACAATACACTTGCTAGTAGTTTATTCATTTCTATCTCCTAGTGGCCAACACGCATCATTATACTTGTGCCTTGTTACCATGATCTTCTAACCATTGGCGCCTGTCTGGCGAACGCTTTTTAGCAAGTAACATATCCATCATTTCCATGGTTTGAACTTCTTCATCAAGTGTTAGCTGAACTAAACGTCTTGTATTTGGATCCATGGTGGTTTCGCGAAGTTGCAGTGGGTTCATTTCACCCAATCCTTTAAATCGCTGTACGTTTACTTTACCGCGTTTTTTTTCTGCTTCAATACGGGCCAAAATACTGGTTTTTTCATCTTCATCTAGGGCGTAAAATACCTCTTTACCAATATCTATTCTAAATAGTGGTGGCATTGCTACGTATACATGACCTGTTTTTACTAACTGCGGAAAGTGTCGAACAAACAAAGCACATAAAAGTGTGGCAATGTGAAGACCATCAGAGTCAGCATCGGCCAATATACAAATTTTATTGTAGCGTAGCCCGCTCATGTCGGCTGAATCAGGATCGATCCCTAAAGCCACCGAAATATCATGTACCTCTTGCGATGCTAATATTTGCCCTGACTCAACTTCCCACGTATTTAAAATTTTACCACGCAGCGGCATTATTGCTTGAAACTCACGATCTCGCGCTTGCTTAGCCGAGCCACCAGCAGAGTCACCCTCTACTAAAAATAGTTCAGTACGGTCGTTATCTGCTGCGCTACAGTCGGTAAGTTTACCTGGTAATGCAGGTCCCGCTGTAACGCGTTTGCGCACTACTTTTTTAGCGGCTTTTAAACGACTTTGTGCGTTTGATATACACAGCTCAGCTAACAATTCTGCTGTATCGGTATGTTCATTTAACCAAAGGCTAAATGCATCTTTTACAACACCCGAAACAAGTGCCGCACACGTGCGTGAAGACAGTTTTTCTTTTGTTTGGCCGGCAAACTGAGGGTCTTGCATTTTAACCGAAAGCACATAACTACAGCGCTCCCATATGTCGTCTGGGGTAAGTTTTACACCACGAGGTAATAGGTTTCTAAATTCACAAAACTCGCGCATGGCTTCAAGTAAGCCTTGGCGTAAACCATTAACATGTGTACCGCCTTGCGCAGTGGGGATTAGGTTTACATAACTTTCAGCTATCGACTCACCGCCCTCTGGCAGCCATACAACAGCCCAATCAACACCTTCTATAGCGCTTTTAAACTCACCTACAAATGGGTCTTGTGGCAGCGTTTCGAAACCTTTAACCGCTTCAATTAAATAATCTTTTAAGCCGGTTTCGTAAAACCATTCTTGCGTTTCTTTTGTTTGTTTATTAACAAATTTAATACGTAAACCAGGGCAAAGTACCGCTTTGGCTTTTAATAAATGATTAAGCTTGGTAATAGAGTAATTAGCAGAGTCAAAATAGCTGGCATCAGCCCAAAAGCGCACGGTAGTCCCGGTGTTACGTTTACCAACAGTGCCTATAACGTTTAAATCTTCAACTTTATCGCCGTTTTCAAAGGCCATTCTGTATTGCTGTGCATCACGGCGAACCGTTACTTCTACACGTGTAGATAATGCATTTACAACTGAAATACCTACCCCATGTAAACCACCTGAAAACTGATAGTTTTTGTTTGAGAATTTCCCCCCGGCATGCAGCTTAGTAAAAATAAGCTCTATACCTGGAATACCTTCCTCTGGGTGAATATCAATGGGCATACCACGACCATCATCACTGACTTCAAGCGAGTTATCTTCGTGTAGAATTACATCAATCTTAGTTGCATGGCCCGCCATAGCTTCATCGACACTGTTATCGATTACTTCTTGGCCTAAATGATTTGGGCGCACAGTATCGGTGTACATCCCGGGGCGTCTTTTTACCGGATCTAATCCATTAAGTACTTCAATGGCTTCGGCGTTATAATTTTGATCACTCATAGTTTTTATCTTTATATGCGCTAAGGCTATGCTTAACTAGTTTTACGTGATTTTAAGAAAATCTACAATACTTGCAAAGGTTTGTTCAAAGCCAAGATAGCTATGATCGCCACCAAACTCGATCCTTTGCTTACATTGCGAATAATAGTTTACTGCGTGTTGAAAATTTAACACTTCATCGCCTGTTTGCTGTAATAAATACAGTAATTCAGGGTGCTTTAGGTGATCAACAGCCAACGCTTTTAAAGCCGCTATGTGGCTGCTATTCAATTCATAATGATAATCTTGATACGGATTATAATTTAAACCAAGCAACGGCTTTAATAAAGTGTATGGCGCAACCGCGGGATTTATAACCACAGCAGGAATTTGATAACGCTGCGATAAATACGTGGCAAAAAATCCACCTAATGAGCTACCTAATAAAACAGTATTAGGTGTAAGTAATTGCTCAAGCGCTATGATGGCTTGTATGGGCTCATGGTTTAGGCACGGTACACAATAGTCAACGTCATAGTGTGCCATAAGCTCGCCAAAGCGCACAGCTTTATATGATTTATCTGAGCTATTAAAACCATGAATATAGATTACCCGTTTAGCCATACTACTTCCATATCTGTGCTTATATTCTCTTTATTCGTGCTTACACATATTAGCCTGTATGCTGGCCCATGGTCTTGCTGTATCCATTCGGGGCTGTGTTTTTTAAACTGCACTGAGCTGGCTGGGGTCGCGTAAATGGGAAGCGCTCTAAACGTTTGAATGTATTCGTTATGAACATGACCATGAAACAAGCCTAAAACGTTTTCGCTATTAACTAAAATATTAAGTAATTGCGGCCCGTTTTCGAGCATGTGTTTGTCTAGGTAGCCATCAATAGGAAGTGGGTTATGGTGACAAAACATAATTTTGGAACTCGCCGAAGCAAACAGCCGTTCGGTAATTTCATTCAAATGCGTGCCTGTTACCCACCCTGCAGGCGTTGGCCCTTTAGAATTAATAAGAAGTAACTCAACGCCATTTGCCACTATATGTTTAGCGCGATTTATTTGCCCACCACTCATTCGATTAAGCTGGGTAATGTCATCATGGTTACCTGGAACCCAAAAAACAGGGCATCTTAAATCACTTTGGTTAATCAGCTCACTAAATAAAAAATAGGACTCTGGGCTATGATCTTGTGTAAGGTCGCCGCCAAATATTACAAAATCAAGGGATTGCTTAGCCATATGAGCCAGCGCCTGTTCAAAGTAATTCGCCGTATTTACGCCAAAGTACTCATCTGCTTTATTTGAGAATAAATGACAATCGGTAATATGTGCTATGCGTAGCGACGACTTATCAATGAGGTAAGGTTCATCAAACCAAGCCATTATTTACATCCCAATTCAGCGTTGCTTGTCCGTGTTCTACACAGGCTACAAGCCAGTCGTATAAAAATGCATTAAGTTGATATTTTTCATCTTTTTGGTGCATTTTTGGATTAGGGTAACCATAAGAAGGCTTAATACGCTGATGGTAATCGTGATGGATAATTTCAGCCACTTTAGCATCGTGATACAACCTCACAGTTAAATAAAGCGGTGCAATCCCCTTTACCATGCCGCTTAGCTGCTTAATAGAAATATCCATAGTGTATTTTGCACTGCCATCAACCTTAGTCGCAAACTCACTGTTCCCCAACTTCACTTCTCGGCTGCAGCCAATCGCTCGTTCAGCCGGTAACAATTTTAAAAGTCGTAAGTAGTTGTGCTCACAAAGCGTTAAATACTTTGGGAGGCTTTGGATATATCTATTTGTTGCTAATTGTACTGTCAAAATACCACCATTATACTGTGAGCCAATTTGTAGCTATGAAGAAGAGTCTGTCCACTTGTGTTTCATTTTTTCATGGTTAAGTGCAAGCCACTGCATGCAAATAACAGTTGCAGCATTATCCATTTCACCATTGTTGAGGCGAGTTAGCGCATCATCAACGCTGAGTACGTGAGTTTTTATATCTTCACCTTCGGTTTCAAGGCCATACACACCAGACTCAACGTCACTTAAATCGGCTCGTGCTAGGTATAAATGTAACCGCTCTGTTGTACCTCCTGGGCTTGAAAGGTACGAAAGCATAAATTCAAGCTCTGTTAAATTAAGCCCAGCTTCTTCGTACGCTTCTTTCTTTACGACCGATTCATAATCGTCACTACCGTCAGTCATTCCAGCAATACATTCTAGTAGCCAAGGTGAATGTTTGCTTTTAATAGCCCCTATACGTATTTGTTCTATTAAAAGCACAGTGTCTGATATGGGGTCGTAAGGCAACACAGCAATGGCGTCTCCACGCTCTAAAATCTCGCGACTAATAAGTTCTGATTTACCGCCCGCAAACAAGGCATGTTCAAACTGATACAAATCAACCTGAAAAAAGCCTTTATACAAATTTTTGACCGGCTTTACGCTGACATCTTTATGCGTAAACTGAACAAGTTTTTTATCTGGCACGTAAGCATCCTCTACTTATTAAAAACTTTGAAGTACGTTAATATATTCTGTTACATTTCGACGCACTGTTTTACTCTTTTTATTTTTAGTTATTACGTAAAACAGGTTACCATGGTTTTAGTATAAAAATTGTCTAAGGACCGAACAACACATGAAAAAGAACATTCTTGCGGCGCTAGTTAGTTTATCATGCGCATTAGGCACAACAGCAGCAAACGCTGAAGATTTACTACAAGTTTTTGAAATTGCAACGGCCAACGATCCTACCGTTTTAAAAGCAAAAGCCCAAGCAGATGCACAATCTTACCAAGCAGATACTGCAATGGCTGCATTATTGCCGCAAATTGGTTTAACAATGGGTTACACAAAAAGTGACTCAACCTCTTTTGAAAGTGTGGATGAAAAAGTTGAAAGCGACTCTGATCAATTCACCCGTGGTCTTAGCTTAAGCCAAACCTTATTCGACTTAGGCGCATGGAACTCGTTAGACATTGCAGACAAACAAGCGTTGCAAGCAAATGCTCAATACGACTCGGCTAAACAAAACTTAATTGTTCGTGTTGCTGAAGGCTACTTTAACGTTTTAAGTGCGATTGATAACCTTGAATTTATTAAAACGGAAAAGCGCGCCATCGAACGCCAGCTCGAACAAACTAAACAACGTTATGCTGTTGGTTTAACGGCAATTACCGATGTACACGAAGCACAAGCACAGTTCGACAACTCTGTTGCACAAGAAATTATTGCTAATAACTCAGTAGAAACAGCGCGTGAGCAACTACGAGAAATTACGGGTAAATACCACGCTAAGTTAGACTTTTTAAATACAGAGACATTTTCTACAACTAAGCCAGCTCGAGACTCTAGCGACTTTTTAAATATTGCTAAAGATAAAAATATTAGCTTGCAAGTAGCTAAAGTAACTGTAGATATTGCGCAAGATCAAATTAAACTGGCAAGAGCGGGTCACTATCCAAAGCTAACCCTAAGCGCAAGTTATGGCGACTCTTTAACAGACGCAGACAGAAATGGTACAAGCCTAACTAAAAAGCCACGTGAAGACTCAACCTCGGTAGGCCTTAACTTTAGCCTGCCTTTATACTCTGGAGGGGCAACAGTAGCAGCTACCGACCAAGCACGTGCATTTTACGTGGCAGCTAGCCAAGATTATGAAGCCAATTACCGCGCAATTACCCGCACGGTTATCACGTCTTACAATCAAGTAGTGTCTGACATTGCAACCTATAAAGCGCTAGAGCAAGCAGTTGTATCTGCCCAAAGTGCTTTAAAAGCAACAGAGGCAGGTTTTGAGGTTGGTACGCGTACAATTGTTGATGTACTTGTAAGCACACAAAACTTATACAATGCTAAACGTAACCTTGCTGATGTACGTTATCGTTATGTGCTGTCTACTTTGCGCTTAAAGCAAGCAGCGGGTACACTAACAAGCAAAGACCTAGTAGCTATAAACCAGGGTTTAAAAGCAGCCTAAACAGTCAAAAAACACATACAAAGCCAGCTAAATGCTGGCTTTTTGTATTTTACAGCGCTTAGCGTTAAACTAGCGTTTTTAATTTTAGAGCAATTTTTGTGGTCACCTCATCTCCTTTTAAAGCATCTTTTTTAGGCCCTCGATACTGGCTAACGTGGATTGGCGTTTTTTTCTTATACCTAATTTCTTGGCTTCCGCAAAAACTTCAATTAGCCCTGGGCAAACTACTTGGCCGTTTAGTTCATAAATACATGAAACGCCGCCGACACATTGCCGAAGTAAATATTAAACGCTGTTTTCCTGATATGAGCGACGAAGATCAAAAAGCATTGGTGCTAAAAAATATGGAAAACACTGGCATTGCGATGGTTGAAACCGGAATGGCATGGTGGTGGCCGCAGTGGCGAGCGAAAAAAGCTTTAGGGTCTTTAAAAGGGCTTGAACACTTTGAACGAGTGCAACAATCTGGAAAAGGCGTACTGTTACTAGTACCTCATGTTTTACACCTTGAAATGGCAGGCCGATTAATGGGGTTGGGCTGTATGGGTATCGGTTTTTACCGCCCGCACAACAACCCACTAATGGAGTACTTTACGACTAATGGCCGCCTTCGCTCTAATGAATACTTGGTCGGTAAAAAAGACGTAAAAGGCTTACTAAAAGCCTTAAAAAATAAAAAAGTGTGCTACTACCTACCCGATCAAGACTATGGCCGTAACCGCTGCGAATTCGTCCCTTTTTATGCAGTGCAAGATACCGCAACTACAACAGGTACACTGATGTTCGCTGGCAGTAAAAATTGCGAAACTATGAGTTTGATTACCCGCCGAGACGAAAGTGGAAAGTACCATTTAGAAATTATTCCAGAGCTTGAAAACTTCCCAAGCGGTGATGACAAAGCCGATGTCACGCGTGTTAATCAACGCATGGAATTATCAATTAATGCCGCACCAGAGCAATACATGTGGCTACATCGCCGTTTTAAAACGCGACCAGATAAAAATACTCCTTCATTTTATAAATAGTAATGGTATAACAATAACAGGAACAAATAAGGGTGGTTGTTGTAATGTGGTTTTGGATTAGGTACTTGTCATTTGCAGTTATATTAATAGCGCTTGCTGCGTACTTTTTAATGGGAAATGTTCCAACATTAGATTTAAAAGAATCTAAAAATGCCGCTGCCGAAGGATTATCTCGCTTTTATGCCTCGATTCGAAATCAAGTTAAAAGCAACAAAGAGCGCGACCAATACGTATTGAGTTTAAAAAAGCCAGATCAAACTGTCGATAGAGTTTTAGCTGAGCGAACGCGCACTGTTACCCCCATGCCAGCAAGTTGGACAGGAAGTGTGGAGCCTAGGCGCTTCGAAAACGGTTCAACATTGAAAGATGTTTTAGTTGAGTATGCTAAAAGCGAAGGCATTGAGCTCTATTGGTACTTAAGTAAAGACTATGTCGTTAAAGATCATTTTAGGGTCGACAGTAATTTCACCTCAGCCCTGTACCAAGTAGGCAGAGCTATAAATGATGACTTTGAACACGAGGTTTACACCTACTTTTGTAATAAGCAAAGAGCGGCAGTAATTACTGAATTGCCCTCTGAGTTTGTGCGTGCTAACTGCTTAAAACTCAACATTTGAGTTATATAAAAAATCACGCTTTTGCGTGATTTTTATCAAAGCACATCACTCAGAGCGTGTTTGCTTATAAAGCAAACAAATATGATTGAACAAATCCTACAGCTCAAAAACCGCTTTCCAAATGGCAGTCACATTAGCGATGTCTTGTAAAAACTGCTCGCGTTCAACTAACTTTCCTTGCTGATCTAAGCTGAGTACGTGGTAACACGAACGGTAGTCAATATACGCTTTAATTAACTGCTGCTTTTGCTCTTTTGTAATACAGCCTATTTTAGCAGCATCAGTAAGTATTCTTACATTATCTGAAAATACACTTAGTTGCTCGTTATCATGTGCATTTTTAAGAACAAGGTATTGCGTAATAAATTCAATGTCGGCCATGCCACCAGCATCTTGTTTTAGGTCAAATAACTGCGTGTTACCTTTTGCAAGGTGGCCTCGCATTTTCTCTCGCATTTTAATGACATCATCTTTTAACACAGCCGTTTCACGCGCTTGGCAAAGTATATTTTTACGTATTTGCGAAAAGCGTTCTGCTAACTCATTTTGACCTAAAATAATACGAGCACGAACCAACGCTTGATGCTCCCATGTCCATGCTTGTGTTTGTTGATAGTGATTAAAGCTCTCTAAATTGATAGCAAGTAAACCCGAAGCACCCTCTGGGCGAAGACGTGTATCTAACTCGTATAAAATACCCGACGCCGTTCGCGTATTAAATAAGTGCATTAAACGTTGGGCAAGTTTTAAATAAAACTGGCGAGAATCAATCGCTTTATCGCCATTGGTCTGACTCGAGCCATCGTGATTGTGAACAAACACAAGATCTAAATCTGAGTCGTAGCCCACTTCAAAACCACCCGTTTTACCATAGGCAATAACGGCAAAACCCTTGTGTTCATTGTCAGTGTTTGGCGGCATGCCAAAACGCTTTACCGTGTTATGCCATGCAATGTTTACGGCCTGCTCGACTATGGCTTCTGCCAATGCGGTTAAGTGATCGCTTACTTTCATAACATCCAAAACGCCAGTGGCGTCTGCGGCAGCTATCCGTAATTGATGAGTTTGTTTAAACTGCCTTAACGACTCCATTTGTAGCTCTAAATCGTCGTGCTCTATGCGTAAAAAATATTGACGTATTTCGTCTTTATAAGCGCTAAGTGGTGTTGGTTTATAAAGCACGGCAGGGTCAATTAATTCATCAAGTAAAATTGGGTAACGAGAAATATGCTCGCCAATCCACTTACTATGACAACACAAAGAAACTAACTGCTTTAACGTGCCTGGGTTTTCATATAGCAATTCTAAGTAGGCAGTACGCGAAATAATTTTATTAAGAATTTGGCACACAGTACCAAATACTATGGCACTGGCATTAAAGTCGCTTAGCTGTTTAAGCATGGCTGGCATGAGTTTATCAAGAATCTCACGCCCTCGATTTCCAACTTTTACTTTAGACAAACGTAATTTAAAGTCTTGCAGTGGTTCTTGCCATTCGTCTCTAGGTTCATTTAAAAAACTGACATCACAATGATCCCACGCACTTATAAATGCACCTTCACACGTGTCTAGAGGCTCTGTTTCTTCCCCTATTACCTGTATAAACTCATTGTGCACTTGCGCCATTACCTGCTCAATTTCATTTACTGACGCTGCAAAGTCTTGTTGCGATAATAGGTAATTTAATCGTTGTTGGTTTATTTCATCATCAGGCAAAGTTTGTGTTTGCTGATCGTCGAATATTTGCAGGTATTGCTCTATTTTTCGTAAATAAAGATAATTACCTTTCAGCTCTTTTGCTTCGTCGTCATCAATAACTTGGTTTAGTGCTAACTGGTTTAACGCATTAAGTAATGATTGTGTCTGTAAATTAGCCTCTCGCCCGCCGCGTACCATTTGTAGTGCTTGAACAATAAATTCAACTTCTCGTATTCCGCCAGCCCCCAGTTTTATATTATTGGTTAAACGTTTACGGCGAACTTCTTGAGCAATCATGAGTTTCATTTTACGAAGCGATTCAATAACTGAAAAATCAATATACCGTCGGTATACGAAAGGTTTAAGCAATTGATTAAATTCATCCCAATAGTGATTGGGCTTACCAATTAAACGACTTTTAAGCATGGCGTAACGCTCCCAATCACGCCCTTGCTCTTGGTAATAATCTTCAATAGCGTTAAAACTCATGACCAATGGGCCACTTTCACCAAATGGCCTAAGGCGCATATCAACCCTAAATACCTGCCCATCCCCTGTTGTTTGGTTAAGTGCTGCTATTAGCTTTTGAGCCACTTTTGTGTAAAACACCTGCGCCTCAATACTTTTTCGGCCGCCTTGAGTTTTAACACTACGAGGGTATGCAAATATAAGGTCGATATCTGAAGAATAGTTAAGTTCTTTACCACCTAACTTGCCCATACCAAGTACCATTAAAGGCAAAGATTGCCCTTGCTCATCTACAGGCTCACCATTAAGTGTGGCCACCTGCGCATGGGCCCACTCGTTAGCGCTTTGAATTAACTTATCAGCGAGCTGGCTAATATACTCAATGCTATCTGCAATTGGGTTTTCACAACATAAATCTAAAAAAGCGACTTTAAGCCAGTATTTTTCACGATATTTGCGAAGTATTTGATGACACTGTGCTTCGTTTATATCTGCCAGTGTTAAGTTTTCGAAGGGGGAAGGTATGTCTCTACTTTTAATTTCGTCTTCACATAGTAACCCGCTTTTTAAATCAGGCTGAGACTGAATACAGCGCCAAGCAAAGTCGCTTAACGCTAATAACCTTACAACTTCGTTTTCTATAGGATGCTGCGGGTACAGCTGCTCATAGCGCTTAAACCCAAGTTTTTGTAATTGAATAGGAAGTTGTATTGCGTTACTCATCAATCCTCTCTTTTATATCATCAGTAACCGTACTAGAATGATTAAAACCTTTAAGGTTAACTCTAATTAGGACAACCATGTCATATTTATCTTTATCTAACACTAGTTTTGTTGCGATTACTATTAGTTTTGCTGTTATTTGCTTAACTATTTTTTCATTAAGAATAATAACTCAAATTAAATTAAAACAAGCGCTTAAAGATGAATTAGCCCAGCATGATAACTTTGCCATGGGGATCAATTTTGCTTCAGAGATTTCGGTTGTTATTGCAACTATTGCCTTTTTATTTGATGAAATAAGTGTAAGTACCGCACAATCTAATCCACTTAAAGTAGCAATATTAGTGTTGCTGTTGTTTTCATTTATAAAAGTGGGACATTTGATTCACCGAAAGTGGATTTTGCATCGTTTTAACGAAGAAGCGGCTATTTTAAAACAAAATGTATGCGCCGCCTTAGTAGACTCTGGCATGCTAATAGCTAATTTCATTATGACCTTAGGCCTTTACACATGGACCCACACTCAAGGCTTCAGTAACTTATTAATCGCGTTAGTCAGCTTTTTTTTACTGCAAGGTATGTTTGCACTTGATAGTAAAATACGCGAACACCGTTTTGCAAAAGCCAATCAAGGCGCGTCGCTACAAAGTAATTTTAATTTAGAAAATACCTCTATTGGTATTCGTTATGCTGGTAAATCAATTGGTTTAGCGCTTGCCTCGTATGCAGGCTTGTCGAGTGCTACGTTTCAAAACGGTAAAATGGTTGAAAACCTGTTTACACTGGTAATGCATTGCGGTGTAATGTGGATACTGTTATATGCGTTAACATTTATTGTAAAAAAAATATCACTACCCAATATTGATGCAGCACTTGAAGTTGATCATCAAGACAACATAGGTATTGCTTGTATTGAATTTGCTGTTTTTTGTGCAATAGGCTATTTACTAATTAGCATGTTTTCTATTTAACATTAAACATTTTTCGCTTGGGCTTACACAAAACTTGCTTACATAACACTTTGCTTAATTGCACTGGGACATTATGCCATTTGAAGTTACTAACTATCTATTAATCGATATAGATAACGAATTTAGCAGAGCGTTTGCTGGTCACTATTTTAATAGTGCAAAGCGAGATGCCCCAAGTACCTTAGTCATTGCAGGTGCCAATACTCGCCAGTTAGTTAAAATGATGTTTGATGAACTCATTAAAGATTATTGTTATTGCGATTTTGAAAACGAAATTAGCGTTTCTGAGCTTGCCAGTTATTTGCATGAACATCATGACATTAAAGGTGTATTGTTTAATCAAACCGATTATTTACTGGCTGATGAAAAACAACGTTTTATTTATAACTCACTGCATGAAAAACGTTTTTTAGTCACTCAAGATGAAAGCGGTTTTGCTTTTAGCCCTGTAAAAGACGAAGGCTTTTCAAACCACCTATCTTGTCATACCGACATAGCCGATACATCAGTCGATATTATTGAGTTAACAGAGTTACTTAATAAACAATAAATAATTGCACCTAGCTCGCAGCTTACTTAACATAGCGGTATATAACTTTATCGCCAACTTATAAGTGAAATCACATGCGAGTTCCTCATATTTACCAAGCGTCTTCTATTACACTAAACACTCCCGTGTCACTCGATGACGATGCAGCTGGCCACATAGGCAGAGTACTTCGTATGAAAGTAGGCGAACATGTGTCTATTTTTAATGGCGAAGGTGGTGAATACCTAAGTGAAATTATAGAAGTGAGTAAAAAAAATGTAGTGGTTATGCCACAGCAGTTTAATCCTCACGACGTAGAATCACCATTAAAAATTCACTTAGGCCAATGCGTATCGCGTGGCGATAAAATGGATTTTACAATTCAAAAGTCCGTTGAGTTAGGTATTACCGAAATCACCCCTATTTTTAGTCAGCGCTGTGGCGTAAAGCTCATTGGCGACCGCCTTGATAAAAAGCATCAACAATGGCAAAAAATAGCGATTGCGGCAGCCGAGCAGTCGGGGCGTAATTATGTACCGGTTGTTCACCCCCCTATAGACATAAAACAGTGGCTTGAGCAATCAACTAACGCGATAAAGCTCACGCTTCATCCTCGCGCAGAACACAGCATTAAAACCATTACTGTACCTAAAGATGGCGTTCGGTTTTTAGTCGGCCCAGAAGGCGGCTTTACTGACGAAGAAATGGCACAAACTAAACAACAAGAATTTGTTGATATTCGTTTAGGGCCACGTGTTTTACGAACTGAAACCGCCGCTTTAACGGTCTTAAGTGCATTACAGCTACAATTTGGTGATTTAGCTAATTGAAATAGCTAAAAACACCCTCATATCAAAGCTATTAGTAAACTCTAGTAGTAATTACACATAGATTAAGGCACAGCGCATGGCAATTAAATTAGGTATTATTTCAGATCCTATTAGTGGGTTTAACATCAAAAAAGACACCGGCTTTGCAATGATGATGCAGGCGCAAGAGCGTGGCTACGAAATTTACTATATGGAGATGGATGATTTATCACTTCGTAAAGGTAAATCGTATGCCACCGCTGCCAAAGCGCGTGTATTTAACAACGAAGAAAAATGGTACGAACTAGAAGAAAAAACCACCATTGCCCTTGCCGATCTTGATGTAATATTAATGCGTAAAGATCCGCCGTTTGACACTGAATACATATACGCAACGTACCTTTTAGAGCGCGCTGAAGATGAAGGCACGTTAATTATTAATAAACCACAAAGCTTGCGTGATGCTAACGAAAAGCTGTTTACTGCATGGTTTAGCGAACACACGCCAGACACCTTAGTTACGCGCAGCCAAAAACAAATTCGTGAATTTTTAGCTGAGCATAAAGACATTATTTTAAAGCCACTTGATGGTATGGGCGGCGCATCTATTTTTCGTGTAAAAGAAGATGATGCAAACATAGGTGTTATTTGCGAGACCTTGACCGAACACGGCAGCCGTTATGCCATGGTACAAAATTATGTTCCTGCTATTACACAAGGCGATAAACGCGTTCTTGTGGTTGACGGCGAAGTCATTCCCTACTGCTTAGCGCGTATTCCACAAAACGGTGAAACTCGCGGAAATCTAGCAGCTGGCGGTCGTGGTGAAGCTCGCCCATTGAGCGAGTCAGATATGAGAATTGCACAGGCCGTTGCGCCCACTCTTAAAGAAAAAGGCCTTGTATTTGTTGGCCTTGATATTATTGGCGACAAGCTAACCGAAATTAATGTAACAGCACCTACGTGTGTGCGTGAAATTGAAGCCGCGTATGATATATCAATCACAGGTATTCTTTTTGATGCTATTGAGAGAAAATTAGCTAAATAGTCTAGCCTCAGGTTAAATAAGTTAAAGTGACTGAACACAATGCGTTTAACGTTTAAATATTAATGCAGCACTTGCTGTATTAATATTTTAATAAAATCAGTTAACTTATTTAGTTATAAAATACAGGGTTGTGCCATACTCAAAATTCATTAACTGAAAGGGTGAAATCTATGCAGTCATTAGAAAATCATTTTTTAATCGCCATGCCGTCAATGCAAGACCCTTTTTTTAAACGTGCTGTTACGTATATTTGCGAGCACAATGAAGATGGGGCAATGGGATTGGTGATAAACCAACCCATCAACGTAACCGTTGGTGAGCTACTTGATAAAATAGAAATCGATAACGACAAAACCCAGCAAGCAGCTAAAGTAGCTGTGTTTGCAGGTGGTCCAGTTAAAACAGATAGAGGTTTTGTGCTTCACTCCCCTAAGCTCGGATATACCTCAAGCCAAAAGCTCAGTAGTGATATTATGATCACCACCTCTAAAGACGTGCTAGCAAGTTTAACTACAGCACATGCCCCTGAGCAGTTTATTATCACCTTAGGGTATGCAGGTTGGGAACAAGGCCAACTAGAACAAGAACTGCTTGATAACAGCTGGCTAATTATAGAGGCGGATCCGGCCATTATTTTTAACACGCCCGCTGAAAAACGATGGGAAAAAGCCGTTTCAATGCTTGGCTTTGATATAGGCCAACTAAGCCCTGAAGCCGGGCATGCTTAAATATCCCCTCTCTAAATTAAGTTCATAATATAAATTCACTTGGAAATAGATACGCTATTACAAGTGAATTTTTTATGTAAACCTTTAACATAACGGCTTGAAAAGCAGCCTAAGTAAAACATTATCAATGAAAAAAACAACACTTAAGCCACAAGGCGAGCGCACCGTAATGGGGTTTGATTTTGGCACTAAAAGTATTGGTATTGCCGTAGGGCAAGAACTCACTGGCAGCGCATCAAGCCTTAAAGCCGTAAAAGCGCAAGATGGTATTCCAAACTGGGATCATATCGCAGTACAAGTAAACGAATGGCAGCCAGATTTAATGGTGGTCGGTTTACCGCTTAATATGGATGGCACTTCACAAGAGGTGACATTCAAAGCTAAAAAGTTTGCTAACAGGTTACATAATCACTATGGCATTCCTGTGCAAACACAAGATGAGCGCCTAACAACTGCTGACGCAAAAGCCCGTTTATTTGAGCAAGGCGGTTATAAAAATTTAGGTAAAGGAAATGTAGATAATATGTCTGCGGTAATTATTTTAGAAAGTTTTTTTGAATCATTTTACGGTGAGTAACGCTGTAATTAGGTGTGTTAAATACAAAAAAAGCGCGGCTGGAAAGTCGCGCTTTTTTAATAACAATAACTAATTAGTTATCGTCATCCCCCATTCCATCAATAGTGACACCTTGTAAAAAGCCCGCACCTTGTTGTTCGTTATTGCGCAGTTTAATCATCAAGCGTAAGTCATTTGGTGAGTCAGCATGATGCAGTGCATCTGCATAATTAATACGTTGCTGCCTGTATAACTCAAAAAGGGCTTGGTCAAAGGTTTGCATGCCCATATCGTTAGATTTAGCCATGGCCTCTTTAATGCCGCCAATATCGCCGTTTTTAATCAGCTCTGCCACCATAGGTGAATTAAGCAATATCTCTATTGCGGCAACGCGGCCGTCACCATCTGAGGTAGGTATTAATTGTTGAGCTACAATGGCACGTAAGTTAAGTGCTAAATCGTATTTAAGCTTGTCATGCTTCTCTTTTGGTACCAAATGCATAATACGGTCAATGGCTTGGTTAGCATTGTTGGCATGCAGTGTAGCCACACATAAATGCCCTGTTTCAGCAAAGCTTAATGCGTATTCCATAGTTTCTTGCGAACGTATTTCACCAATTAAAATAACATCTGGAGCTTGACGTAATGAGCTTTTGAGCGCCGACTCAAAACTATCTGTATCGAGCCCTACTTCGCGTTGGGTGATAATACTTTTGCGGTGCTCATGAACAAACTCAATTGGATCTTCTATTGTTAAAATATGACCTCGTTGGTTTCGGTTTCTGTAGCCAATCAGGGCTGCTAATGAGGTCGACTTACCGGTTCCTGTTCCACCAACAAACAGAACTAAACCACGCTTAGCCATAATGACGTCGGTAAGTGTAGAAGGTAGGCCCAAATCACTGACATCGGGGATCTGTGTCACAATTCGGCGAATAACCATACCTGCTCTATCGCGCTGCCAAAACGCAGAAATACGAAAACGCCCTTCGTCGGTTGCAATAGCAAAGTTACATTCTTTAGTAGCATGAAACTCCGCTTTTTGCTTTTCGCTCATCGCAGACTCAACCAACTGTAAAGACTCTTCGTCAGTGAGTTTGTCGTCGCCCAAAGGAATTAATTCACCGTTTATTTTTGCACTAACAGGTAAACGGCTAGATACAAATAAATCAGAGCCTTTTTTCTCAATCATAGTGATTAAGTAACGGTTTAAAGATAAAGTCATGATAATTCCTTAACCACCAAATTGTGTTTTGTCTTGCGCTTTAGCTTGCGCTGCGGTGTTGGTCACAATGCCTCGGTTAACTAAGTTTGTTAAACATTGATCCATTGTTTGCATACCAATTGATGCCCCCGTTTGAATAGACGAGTACATTTGTGCAATTTTGTCTTCTCGAATTAAGTTACGTATGGCGGGTACACCAATCATAATTTCATGAGCAGCCACTCGCCCACCGCCAATTTTTTTAAGGAGCGTTTGCGAAATAACCGCACGCAATGACTCAGACAACATAGAGCGTACCATTGCTTTTTCTTCACCAGGGAATACATCAATAATACGGTCAATGGTTTTGGGCGCGGAGGTTGTATGCAACGTACCAAACACTAAATGACCGGTTTCAGCAGCGGTCATCGCTAAGCGAATCGTTTCTAAATCACGCAACTCACCCACTAATATTACATCGGGGTCTTCACGCAGCGCACTACGTAGTGCGTTTGAAAAACTGTGTGTATCACGATGAACTTCACGTTGGTTAACTAAGCTTAACTTGTTATCGTGAACAAATTCGATTGGATCTTCAATCGTTAAAATATGGTGATGCTTATTTTGATTTATGTAATCAACCATGGCCGCAAGTGTTGTTGATTTACCCGACCCTGTTGGCCCGGTAACAAGCACTAAACCACGCGGGTTGTCTGATATTGTTTTAAAAATATCTGGCGCGCCTAAATCATCAAGTGTTAATACTTCACTCGGTATTGTACGAAATACTGCCGCAGGACCGCGGTTTGAATTAAAGGCATTAACACGAAAGCGAGCAAGATTAGGAACCTCAAACGAAAAATCCACCTCAAGGTTTTGTTCGTAATCTTTGCGCTGAGTATCGTTCATAATATCGTAAACTAAACTGTTTACGTCTTTATCTGCAAGGGCTGGTATATTAATGCGGCGAACATCACCATCTACGCGTATCATAGGTGAAACACCCGACGATAAATGTAAATCGGATGCATTGTGTTGCACACTAAACGCTAATAATTCGGTAATATCCATTTATGACTCCACAACTGGCTGATAATTATATGGTTACAATAGCAGAACGACTCACTTGCGCCTACGCAAGAATTTCAAACGCGGCAAAAAACACGCACAGAAGCAAAGATGAAATAACCTTGCTGGCGGTGTCTAAAACCAAACCTAGCGACGATATCGTTGCTGCCTACAATTATGGCCAACGCCAGTTTGGTGAGTCTTATGTTCAAGAAGCTGTAGATAAAATAGCTCAACTGCACACATATAGCGATATCATTTGGCATTTCATTGGCCCTATCCAGTCAAATAAAAGTGCTTTAGTGGCAGAAAATTTTGATTGGGTACAAAGCGTTGATCGAATCAAAATAGCCAAGCGCCTCAACGCTCAGCGCCCAACTAGTAAACCACTACTTAATGTACTTATTCAGGTAAATATTAGCGCCGAGGAGGCAAAGTCGGGCTGTCATCCCGATGACATCGCAAATCTTGCTGAGTTTATTAGCCAATGTGATCAGTTAAGATTACGTGGTTTGATGGCTATTCCTGCAAAAAGTGACGATCCAACGACACAAACTCAATATTTTGAGCAATTACAAACTTGCTTTGATAAACTAAAGGCCCAATATCCACAGTTAGACACTCTATCTATGGGTATGAGTAATGACGTTGAAGCCGCAATTAGTGCAGGCTCAACTATGGTGAGGATCGGAACAGACATTTTTGGAACACGAACTTAAAAGGTAAAAACAGATTTATGTCAGATAAAAAAATCGCATTTATAGGCACAGGTAACATGAGCTACGCTATTATTGGTGGCATGGTAAAAAACGGCTTTGACGCAAACAACATCATTGCGACTAACCGCAACCAAGAAAAGCTTGCAAAGGTAGCAGCCGATTTCAAGGTGCAAACCACCAGTGACAATAACGAAGCCCTACGCGATGCTGATGTAATTGTTTTGTCTGTAAAGCCGCAAATGATGGGCGATTTATGTAAATCGTTTCAAGAGTCTGGCATCGATTTCAGTAATAAACTATTTATCTCAGTAGCTGCTGGTTTAACAGTAAGCCGCTTGCGCGAAATGTTAGGGCAAGATGTAAAAATTGTACGTTGCATGCCTAATACGCCGTCTTTATTAGGGCGTGGCGTCTCTGGCTTATTTGGCGCTGGCGAAACGCAACAAGAACATGAATTTGTTCAACAAGTATTTGAGTGCACAGGTATTGTGGTGTGGGTCGAACAAGAAGCGCAAATTAACGATATCATTGCAGTCACAGGTTCATCACCAGCTTACTTTTTCTTATTTATGGAAGCCATTGAAGAAAAAGCAAAAGCGCTTGGTTTTAATGATGAAGATGCTCGTCGTTTAGTACAACAAACAGCACTTGGCGCTGCCGAAATGGCGTTAAGCCAACCAGAAATTAGCATTTCTCAGCTACGCGCAAACGTAACATCTAAAGGCGGTACTACACATGCCGCAGTTGAGCATTTAAAAGACGAAGGCTTAACTAAAACCGTTGGCGATGCGATGGATGCGTGTATTGCTCGCGCGATGCAAATGGAAAAAGAACTTTAAAACTACTTTACTATTAAAGGTTACACTATGAATGCCATGCAATTTTTGATCAGTACTCTGTTTGATTTGTTTTTAATGGTGGTACTACTGCGTTTTTGGCTACAGTGGGCAAAAGCCGATTTTTACAACCCAATGAGCCAGTTTGTGGTTAAAGCAACGTCGTTTGCAGTCAACCCTTTACGTAAAATTATACCCGGGTTAGGTGGGCTTGATTTAGCCTCACTATTGCTGGCATTTATTGTAGCTATTGCCAAAATTAGTACTTTAATGTTGGTAATTTACGGCGCATGGGCTGCGCAACCCGTGTTTATTCAAGCCCTAATTACCGTAATAAAAGAAGGCTTAAACTTAGTATTTTGGGTATTAATTATCCGCGCAATTCTCAGCTGGGTAAGCCAAGGCTACAACCCTATTGAAGCGGTTTTCCACCAGCTTACTGAGCCAATGCTTAAGCCACTTCGTAAAATTATTCCACCAATGGGCGGCTTAGATTTATCAGTACTTGTATTAATTATTGGTATTCAGTTTTTACAAATGCTGTTAATGGACTTTTTAGCCTAAGTTTTTGTTTTAAGCAAAAGAGGCCTTATGGCCTCTTTTTTACATTTTTTGGAGTGAACAATGAATCGGTTAATTAAATTTTGTTTTATTGCTTGTTTAACACTCGCGTTTAACGCACACAGCGAACAAACATTGGGCGGGCAATATAAAGAACTTGGCCCGTGGCAAGTACATTACATTGCTTTTCCATCAACCTTTATTCAGCCACAAATCGCCAAAGCTTATGGGCTTGAGCGCAGTGGCTATAAAGGGATTGTTAATATTTCTGTGTTAAAAAACAATACAGGCAATACAGCTCAAAAGGCCAAGTTATCTGGCACAGCCAGAAACCTACTTGGCAACAAACAAACGCTTAACTTTAAAGAAGTAATTGAAGGCGAGTCGATTTATTACCTTGCCCAAGTCGATTTTACAAACGAAGAAATACTGCGCTTTGAAATTGAAATACAGCAAAGCAATCAATTTCAAACACTGCAATTTCAGCAAAAATTTTACGTAGATAAATAATATTATGAACAAAACTTTAGTCCTTGCCACGGGTAACCCTGGCAAAGTAAGTGAGCTGGCCAACATGTTAAGCCCACTTAATATTAATGTAGTTCCACAAAGTGATTTTAACGTTAGTGAAGTAGCCGAAACAGGTACTACCTTTGTTGAAAATGCTATTATTAAAGCCCGTCATGCAGCTAAAATTACGGGTATGCCTGCCATAGCTGATGATTCCGGCTTAGAGGTTGATGGTTTAAACGGCGCACCGGGGGTTTACTCTGCTCGCTTTGCTGGTGAGAGCGCAAGCGATCAAGACAACATAGATAAACTACTTAATGATTTAGGTAATAACCCAAATCGTAAAGCGCGTTTTTGGTGTGTATTAGTATTAATGCGCCACGCCGATGACCCTACCCCGCTTATTTGCAGCGCAAGCTGGGAAGGCGAAATTACACAAACCCAACATGGCGAAGGCGGGTTTGGTTACGACCCGGTATTTTTTGTTGAAGAGCAAAACTGTACCAGCGCCGAGTTAACCAAAGAGCAAAAAAATGCTGTGAGCCATCGCGGTCAAGCACTACAGTCTTTGCTAAATGAGCTACAACTAAAAGGCGGCCTGTGACTCTTCCTCCTCTAAGTTTATATGTGCACGTACCTTGGTGCGTTCAAAAATGCCCTTATTGCGACTTTAATAGCCACGGGCAAAAAGGCGACATACCAGAAGCCGAATATGTTCAGCATTTAATAGACGATTTAAAAGCCGACTTACACTTAGTTCAAGGGCGCAAAATTCACAGTATATTTATTGGTGGCGGTACGCCAAGTTTATTGACCGGTGATGCTTACACACGCCTACTAAGCGAAGTCGATAACCTTATAGGCCTTGCCGATAATTGTGAAATAACCCTCGAAGCAAACCCAGGCACAGTAGAAACGGGCCGATTTAAAGAGTATGTAAAAGCAGGTATAAACCGTATTTCAATTGGCATACAAAGCCTGCAAAGCGACAAGTTAAAAGCGCTTGGCCGCATTCATGGTGCTAACGAAGCAACCTATGCAGCAGAGCAAGCCAAAGAAGCTGGTTTAAATAGTTTTAATCTTGATTTAATGCACGGCTTACCAGGGCAAACCTTAGACGATGCATTAAGTGATTTAAAGCAAATTATTGCGCTCGATCCCCCACATATTTCGTGGTACCAACTTACCATAGAGCCTAATACTCAGTTTGCATCTAAACCGCCAACACTACCTCAAGATGAAACTCTGTGGGATATTCAAGAACAAGGCCAAGCACTACTTGCAGAAGCAGGTTATATACAATACGAAATTTCAGGGTATGCAAAACCGGGCTATCAATGCCAACATAACTTAAATTATTGGCGGTTTGGCGATTATCTGGGGATTGGCTGTGGTGCTCATGGTAAGGTTACCAATGCAAAAACCGGCATAATTACCCGAACTGAAAAGGTCAAACATCCCCGTGGCTACATGGATATGGTAAAGCCTTATTTGTATAAAAGCTGGCACGTTGAGCAAGACGATTTAGCTTTCGAGTTTTTTATGAATCGCTTTCGCCTTGTCGAACCATGCCCGATTGAAGACTACAGTGCGCTGACTAGTCAGCCATTGCAAAGCCAACAAGCAGCTTTAAATAAAGCCATAAACACCGGTTTATTAATAGAAAAAGACGGTCACTGGCAAGTGAGCCTTAAAGGGCATCGCTTTTTAAATGACCTGCTAGAATTGTTCGTATAATGCATTGGGCGTTATACGTCATGTAAAGCGAATACATGAAAAATTAAAATACCCTAATGGGTTTCTAACAACAAAAGGGAAAACAATGCGTAAACTTACCTTTATTGCAGCAGCTGTGAGTGTTGCACTCCTTGCTGGTTGCCAACAAGCACCACAACAATCTGTAACCACTCCAATTGTTCAAGCGCAACCTGTACAAAGCGAAATTGACAAAGCCAATGCGTTTTTTGAAGATACCTTTAACCGTGATGTGATGAGCAGCCCGGTTTACCAAACTTACATGGGTATTAAAAAAGATTACGATAAGTGGGATGACGGCAGCGAAGAGCAAAAACTCAAAGACCTCGCTGAAACTAAAGCCGACTTAGTTGCCCTAAACGCGATTAACCGCGACCTGCTAGACGATGCAACTAAAGTAAGCTACGACTTAAAAAAACAAGACTTAGAAAGCTCAATTGCTGACTTTAAATGGCGTTACCACAACTACCCTGTAAACCAAATGTTTGGTACACACTCTATGGTGCCTGCTTTTTTAATAAACCAACATTCAATTAGTAATGTTAAAGAAGCAAAAGACTACATTTCGCGTTTAAATGGGGTGCCTACGGTATTTGACCAATTAGTAACTGACTTAGAAACACGAGCAGATAAAGGCATTATTGCACCTAAGTTTGTGTTTCCACATGTTATTGATTCAAGCAAAAACATTATTCAGGGTGCACCATTTGAAAAAGGTGACGATTCAACACTTTTAGCAGACTTTAAACGCAAAGTAACGGCACTTGAAATCAGTCAAGACGAGAAAGATGCACTTATTAACGAAGCAACTGACGCGTTAAAATCAGCAGTTAAGCCAGCTTACTCAAAGCTTATTAACTACCTAGCACAACTTGAAAAACGTGCTGACGACCGTGATGGTGCTTGGAAATTACCTGAAGGTAATACCTTTTACAATAATGCACTTAAACGCACAACTACCACTGATTTAACTGCAAAAGAAATTCATGCAATTGGCCTATCAGAAGTAAGCCGTATACATGACGAAATGCGTGAAATTAAAGATAAAGTAGGCTTTAAAGGCGACTTAAAAGCGTTTATGCAGTTTATGAAAACTGATAAGCAATTTTACTACCCAAATACAGCAGAGGGTAAACAACGCTACCTTGACGAAGCAACAGCTATGATCGACACAATGAAAGTGCGTCTTGATGAGCTCTTTATTGTTAAGCCAAAAGCTGACCTTAAAGTAAAAGCAGTTGAAGCTTTCCGTGAAAAAGCGGCGGGTAAAGCATTTTACCAACAGCCTGCGCCAGATGGTTCACGCCCGGGTATTTACTACGCAAACCTTTATGACATGGAAGCGATGCCAACGTACCAAATGGAAGCACTGGCTTACCATGAAGGTATTCCGGGTCACCACATGCAAATAGCTATTTCGCAAGAACTAGAAGGTGTGCCTAAGTTCCGTAAATTTGGCGGCTACACAGCCTACATTGAAGGTTGGGGTTTATACTCTGAGCTTGTACCTAAAGAAATGGGTATGTACTCAGACCCATACTCAGACTTTGGTCGTCTTTCTATGGAATTATGGCGCGCGTGCCGTTTAGTGGTTGATACTGGTATTCACGCAATGAAGTGGACTCGCCAAGAAGGGATTGATTACTATGTGAATAACACCCCTAATGCCACTTCTGACGGCGTTAAAATGGTTGAACGTCACATTGTAATGCCTTCGCAAGCAACGGCTTACAAAGTAGGTATGTTGAAAATTTTAGAACTACGTGAAGACGCTAAAAAGCAACTTGGCGACAAGTTTGATATTCGTCAGTTCCACGACGTAGTGCTAAAAAATGGCCCTGTGCCACTAAACGTACTAGAAAACTTTGTAAATGAATGGGTAGCAAGCAAAAAAGCTTAATCCCAATTTATAAAGCTAACTAAAAGGTCGCTTATGCGGCCTTTTTTGTATTTTGTACCAATTGGCAATAATAGGTTAAGCTAAACAAAAAGGTATTTAAGAGGCGCAAAAATTATGGAGTTATGCATACAGTTACTTAACGCACGTATTTCAAAGCATCAATTAAATGAACTTGATAATGACTTTAAGCAGTTAAACCAAGCACAACAAACATTACAGCTTAATCATCTATACGAAAGCGCTTTGCGCATGAGTATTAAGTACGATTTTATGCAAAATGTAGCAACACGTATTTTAACAACCAATACCCCACCTGCACCTTTTATCAATCAGTTAACAACCACAGATGCCTTGACGTTTTTTACTCCGGCGCTTAGAGAAAATAAGGGCTTCTTGGCACAAGATACCCAAGGCAATAATGTGTTGCACACTGTATTTAAACACGCTAATGCCCAAAAGCTGGCATTTAACTATATACGCTCATTAATGTTATTTGAATCTAACGATGACTTAGTAAAAGCGCTTGCTCAACCCAATGCTCGTGGCCTAACACCTGTTGCGTGTTACATTGCGTACGCAAATAAACCAAGCACGCCGGCTAAGCATGAATTTTCAGCACTGTTAGCCTTGATGGAAATAGAACAAAAACAAAACCCAACAGCTAAACAGCACTTGGCAAATATATTAAAAGGAACAGATCTTAACGAAACCAGTATTTTACTTAGTGCTGCTTACCTGCAACGTTCAACCGCGCAAGTTGCACATTTAGTTAAAGCGGTTTAGGTCATGAGAACCTTGATAGATTAAGCGTTGGCTAATCGAGTAACTATTTTACCAAGGTACGAGATTTGTAACCTAATGAGTTACATAAATACTAAACACACCGCTATAAATTTAACCTAGAATAATAAATAGATCCTAGTCGTTTAAGTAGTATTCAACAGTGGTTACTACTCTTACGTTTTTTATTTGTGGTGTATTTGAATCGCGGTTAGTAATACTAAACTGCCCTTGGCGAGCTGTTTTTATTTTTCCTAGTTTTGAATTGGAATCCCTAGCAAACTTGTTAGCCACTTCGCGGGCTTTTTCAGTTGCTTGTTGAACCATGGCCGGTTTCACATCGTTTAGCCCTGTAAAAATATACTCAACACGTGTTTCGTAACTATCTTGTACTATGGCAATATTTTGTTTAGCTAATTGGCTTACTTTGCTCAGCGCATTTTGCACCTTGTCTACAGCGCTAGAATAAACGGTCATATTTGAACGAACAATGTACCTAAATTGCTGGTTTTCATTGCCGTACTCGCGCGCCTGTTTATCAACAATAGATTGGCTACCAAGTGATATTTCGGCGTCATCAAAACCATGCAGTTTTAAAAATGCGATCACGGCAGCGTTTTTTTTCTCAACCCTATTTACCAACTTTTCAAGGTCGTTATCTGCATCGCTAAATTGCAAAGGCCATATAACAGTATCGGCAATCACCTCTTGCTCTGCTAATCCTTTAACTTGTACTGTACGCTCCATTTCTTTTACATTTAGTGCTGCACTTTTTAAAATAAACCCTAAGCTAATTAAGCCTAGGCTTAAAAAAATAGCCGCCAGCACAGTGTGAAAACCAGGTGTTTTAATCACAGTAAACTCCTTGATTGATATCAATAATACGTATCTATAAACTCGAAATAACCTGTTAAACAGGGTACATTGAGACAATGTATAACGCAAAATTTAAAAGCTAAGGAAACGCAATGAGCCTAAAGCGAATTAGTCAGTTTTTTAACCCAAGCTCAGTGGCCGTGATAGGCGCGTCAAATAATGCCTCTCGTGCCGGTTTTGTCGTTATGCGTAATTTGTTACAAGGCGGCTTTAAAGGACCAATCATGCCTGTAACGCCAAGCTATAGCGCTGTTCATGGCGTACTTGCATACCCGTGTATTAATGATCTACCTAAAGTGCCTGATCTTGCAGTTATTTGTACCAATAAAAATACCCTGTTCGACATTATTAGCCAACTAGGAGAGCTGGGCTGTAAAAGCGCTATTATTATTGCCGATGGCTTAACGAACGATCAAAAAAGTGATCTAAAAGCATGCGCCCATAAACACAACGTTACTTTATTAGGCCCTAATAGCTTAGGGCTATTAATTCCTCACATTGGTTTAAATGCCAGCTTTTCTCATACAGTGGCAAGCCCAGGTAAAATTGCCTTTGTGTCGCAATCTGCAGCAGTTTGTTCCACTATTTTAGATTGGGCTAAAAATAAAGATATTGGCTTTTCGTACTTTGTTTCTGTGGGAGGGTGTTTAGATATTGATTTTGATGAGCTGCTCGACTTTTTAGGTCGTGATTCAAAAACTAAAGCTATTTTACTTTATATTGATAACATTGAAGACATCCGTGGCTTTATTTCGGCCGCAAGAGCGGCTGCATTTAGTAAACCTGTTATTGCCATAAAAACTGGAAAGACAAATGCTGGCGCTCTTGCTGCAGAGATCCATTCCGGTGGAAAACAAAGCTCTGATGCCGTATACGATGCGTTATTTCAACGTGCGGGTATGCTGCGCGTTAACGACCTACGAGAGCTATTTGCTGCAACACAAACGCTCGCCATGCACCCAAAATTATTGCAAGTTGAACAGCTCACTATTTTAACAAATGGTGGAGGCCCGGGTGTTATGGCGGTTGATGAGCTAATTCAACGTTCTGGGAAATTAGCGGCGCTTAGTAGTGAAACACGCAGTGCGCTTAATCACGTTATTCCCCGCTCGGAAGCAACCTCCAACCCGATTGATATTTTTGGTGACTCGGCACCAGCGCGTTACAAACAAGCATTAGAAATATTATTGCATGCAAAAGAAGTAAAAAACTTATTGATAATACACACCCCATCGGCACTGGCTCCAAGTGAAGACTACGCCAATGTAATTGTTCAAGCGCTGCAAACGTTGCCCAAAATGGCTCGCCCTTATGTCTTTACTAACTTTATGGGTGAAGATGCTTCATTCGCAGCCAGAAAAATATGCGCTAATAATGCAATTCCTACTTATCGAACACCTGAAGGCGCTGTCGGTGCGTTTATGCACTTAGTATCGTATCGTCGAAACCAAAAACATTTAACGCAAACGCCAGAGTCGAACACTGACGATGCAAAAATAAACAAAGCAGCTGCCACATCGTTAATAACTGAATTTTTAGATGAGGAACAAACCTATCTACCCACTCACAATGCAAGCCAAGTACTAAGCCACTATGGTGTTGAATGTATTGAAACTAAAGTGGCGTACACACCCACTGAGGCAAAAGAGCAAGCAATAGAGCTTGGTTTTCCCGTTGCGCTTAAGCTTATAAGCCCAAGTATTGCTTCTAAGTCTGAAGTCGGCGGCGTGGTTTTAAATCTAAACGATGCCAATGAAGTTGAGCAAACCGCATTTGCGATGCTTATTCGTATTAAAAACACTTATCCGGATGCCACTATTGATGGGTTTTCACTCCAAAAAATGGCACCGCGTGCAGGTGCAAACGAGCTGCGGATTGCAATTAAAACAGAGCCTAATTTTGGCCCCGTTATTTTACTTGGTGAGGCAGGTACAGGACTTGAGTACGCTCAAGCGGCAGTAGCTCTCCCTCCCCTTAATATGAACTTGGCTAAATATTTAATTGCTGCCGCACATGATAAAGGCGTATTAAAAGATCGCATTTTACCTGAAAAGGTCGACAAATATCGTTTATGTGCGTTGCTCACGCGTATTTCACAGCTCGTTGTGGATCAACCCGACATTAGCGCAATGGAACTTAACCCAATACTTGCAAGTAACGGGCAATTTTTAGTACTTGATGCCACCATAACGCTAAATCGATACCAGTCAAAAAGTAACCGCAAACGGTTATGTATTCGCCCCTACCCTATAGATCTTGTAGAAATAGTAACGCTAAAAAATAATACTCAAGCAACGCTTAGGCCAATAAAACCTGAAGATGAACAAGCCCATAAGGCATTTGATCAATCACTCAATAAAGAAGATCGTTACAAACGCTTTTTTGGCGAGTTACCTCAATTTAACCACGATCAACTCGCTAAAATGACTCAAATTGATTACGACCGAGAAATGGCGTTTATTGTTTGCCAACGCTTAGAAGGAAAAACACGCACCTTAGGGGTGTCGCGTGTGATTATGGATCCCGACAACGTGCATGCCGAGTTTGCTATTGTTGTTCGCTCTGACTGCCAAGGCTTAGGGCTAGGTCGAATTTTAATGAATGCTGCAATTAACCATTGTAAACGCCAGGGCGTTGAGTGGATTGAAGGTATAACACTACCAGAAAACACAGGTATGATTGAACTTGCCCGCAAGTTGGGCTTTAAAGTAAGCCGCGATTTTGAAGAAGGCAGCATTAACATGGTGCTCAACACAAAATAAACTCAGCCCAATAACTTAAGTTATGTTCAGAGCGCCTAAAATCAGTAAGGCGCTATAATATTGCTTTAACAACTTAACGTGCACTGTGCTCAAAAGGGCTAATAACACCATTTTTGATATTTATGACCGCTTATCTATGATCTGCTTGTAGGTTACTACCAAAAATATCTTGCCAGTCACGTACTATAAGCGCTGGTACATCTTCTTTTGGAACAGGCTTACTAAATAAATAACCCTGAAAATGCTTGCACCCTAACGCGGTTAAAAACAGAAGCTGCTGCTGGCTTTCAACGCCCTCAGCCACACACTCTTTGCCTAAACTGTGTGCCAATGTGAGTGTTGATTCAATAATTGCCTCATCATCAGAATCAATGCCGATGTCTTGAACAAAACTTCGATCAATCTTAAGCACATCTATAGGAAAACGCTTTAGGTAAGTAAGCGATGCATAGCCGGTACCAAAGTCGTCCATATAGAGTTTACAGCCTAACTCTTTTAACTTTTTCATACTTTGCAGTGCAAGGTTTGAGTCACGCATTAAAATAGATTCTGTTATTTCAAATACAATAGCCTCTGATGGCACGTTAGCATTAATAAGCGCTTTTTTAATCTCTGGCACAAGCTCTATAAATTCAAAATCTAATGCCGATAAGTTAATCGATAAATACAAATCAGGAGATGCTTTTCGCCATTCGTTAAGCTCATTTAATGCCCTGCCAAAGGTTTGTAGCATTATTTTAGTTATTAAACCAACACCTTCAGCCGCCAACGAAAACTCCTGTGTTTGGATTCGTTTATTTTCAGGCCAGCGAAGTAATACTTCAAAGCCTTCAGTTTGATGTGTGTGAGCATTTATAATAGGTTGGTAATAATTACAAAACTCATGCTCTTGATAGGCTTTTGTTAACTGTGATTCTAAATGAAGGGCTTTTTGAACATGCTGATTCATTTCTTGTTTGTAAAATTGATAATTACTTTCAAGCGCACCTTTGGCATGATAGAGCGCAATGTTTGCCGCCTTCAGTAAGGCAGCACTTTGTGTTGCATCATCAGGAGAAATAGCAACACCAATGCTTAAATTAATATTCACTACTTGGTCGTTAATACTTATATTTTGATTCACGCAATCCATAAGTTTGGTACAAATAAGTAATACCTCTTCTATTTGGTGAATATCTTCAACCAGGACCACGAATTCATCACCACCAAATCGTGCAATACTGTCTGATGAACGTAGTGAGCATTTTAATCGCTCTGCAACTTTTTTAATAAGTTCATCGGCGACTTCGTGGCCTAATGAATCATTAAAATATTTAAAGCGCTTAATATTAATATGTAAAAGCGCAGCTTTGCATAAGTGCTTTTGGGCTTGCTCAAGGGCATGCTCAACCCTATCATTAAACAACGTACGATTTGGTAAGCCGGTTAACACATCAAAGTTAGCGAGTTGGTGCAGTTCACTCTCTGCCAGTTTTTGTGCATGTATATCCGTTAAAATAATAACATAGCTGCTTAAGCGTTGTTCTGTATCAGCAACCGCACTTATTTTAACTAGCACATGGCGCGACTCTCCATTGTGAAGGCGTACCATATCTTCACAAGAAAAATGCTCCCCTTCTGAGAGCTTTTTCATGATACGTAAGTAATCAACACGGCTTTTAGGCGACATACCTAAGTTTAACGCCCTGCTTGAAATGGGCTCTGCAGCAAAGTTAAAAGCGGTTTGCAGTGATTTATTAGAGGCACGAACATTAAAGTTTTTATCGAGAATAAAAACCCAATCACGAGTTTGTTCAAATGCAGCAGTAAATAACCGTGCGTGCTCTTCAAATACCATTTCACGGGTCATGTTAGTGTATGTACCCGCTACTTTTTGAGGCGTTTTTTCATCCCACTCAACCACTTTGCCAAAGTCTTTATACCAACGCCAATAACCTTTGGCATGACGTACACGGTATGTGCAGTTAAAGTAGCCTTTATCGGTCGACAAAAACTCTAACCACTCTAAACGAAATAGTTGTTTCTCTTGCGGATGTATTTTAGCCAAGTATTCATCAAGGCTTACAGTATCGTGTTTATAACCCAGCTCATTGCTTAAACGAGGCTGATAAATACTTGGATTACTTGACTGCCAATCCCATACGCCAGACTCACTGCCTTCAAGGGCAAGCTTTAAACGGGACTCACTGTCTTTACTTTCTTTATGCGCAGCCAATAAGATACGTTGAATTTTATTTCGTCGCCTGACCCACATGGCAATAAAAAATAAAAATAAAGCGCCGTATAACACCATAAAATAAGGCGCACGCCAAAGTGGGTATTTAACCTTTATTTTTAATGTAGCTGGCTTGGTAAAAATTCCCGTTAAGGGGTCTTTAGCCCAAACTTTTAATGTATAACTACCAGGGTTTAACTTAGGAAATAGTACTCGGTTGTTATTTCTTGCGTAGGTTTTTTGCCCGTTATCAAGCTGGTACTCATAAATAATACGTTCTTGATTACTAAAAGCCATTGCAGAAAAAGCCACTTCAAGACCAATATCATCGTGGTTTAAAACGACTTCACTCAGAGGTTGCCTTAAATCGCGAGATAACTCTCGGGACATTAAATTTACCCGCGTTATATTTACATGCTCTATAAGCGGCTTATAACTTTGGTTTTCCATTGGATGAAAATACGTTATTCCTTTTAACCCCCCATATACAATGCGGCCATCGTTAAGCTGCGCCATTGCTGAGCTATTAAATTCAGCCGATAAAAGCCCCTCGGCTGTACTAAACTGCTGAAAGTGGAGCGTTTCTGGATTTAAACGCCAAATTCCTTTATGGCTACTCATCCAAATCATACCGTCGTCGTCAAGCACCATACTATAAAGTAATGTACCTAGTTTATTCTTATCAAGATCAATAGTATGAAGGTGTTCATACGTTGATGAATCAATACCAATTAAGCCAAAGTTAGAAAGAGAGATCCACAACACGTTGTTATTATCAATTACGTATGAAAGCACACTAATTGCAACGTTTTCATGTTGTTTGGGTACTTTATAAATCATTTCTAACGCAAGGTTGTTAGGGTTTAATTGATATAAAATACCGGCATTAAAAAAGAGTGGCCAATCAGGTTTATTTGGTAAAGCGGGTAAAAAACCATGCGCTAAAAAAGGGTTAAATTGTGCCAATTCACCGCCCAATCGTGTCACAATTTTAGTGTCTATGTTATAAACAAACGCGCCATGGTCACGGTGCATAAAATATAAATCGCCATTTGGCATTAAAGCAACACCGTGTACCCACCCTGAGATATGATCTTGGTTTGCCACATTTTTTGTTTTAGGTTCAGTGACTTGATACGTATTTGGATCAAAAATATACAAGCCTCGATTTGTATTAAGCCAAAGCATATTTTTATAGGGCATAATTTGCCAAACGCTAAACTCACGTGTGTAAGCGTCAGCTTTATAATCTTTTAAATATACATTGCTGGTATTGGTTTTTAAATCAACCTCAGTTAAGCCATTATTGGTTGCAAGCCAGAGCTTTTCGTTAAATTCGGTTATTCCCCATATTGAATGGTGAGATAAACCTGCGCCACCCAGCACACTGCCATCAACATTGTTAAAATGATACGTATCTTTTGATAGATAAAAGGCACCATCACTTTTTGTGGCCACCCATACGCCACCAGACTTATCTTTGGCCATATCAATAATGCTGGTGTCGGCTAAGGTATATTTACTTTGAGTGATTCGTGTATTTTTTATTAACTCACCACTATTTAAATCAAATTTGAATAACCCTTTGTCTGTCGCAAGATCGATTTCACCTTGGTTGTACTCTATTTTCCACACATTTAGGTCGGCAAGTAATACTTTATTTTTGAATGCAATATCGGGACGTTCAAACATGCTTGGTAAATCACTAATATCAACCTGATACATACCTTTAACCGCACCGACTAATAACTGGTTATTTTCACCCAGCTCAAACGACTTAACATTATTTTGGTAAACATGCGCCGCCTCACCTTTTAAATGCTGTAATGGACGAGTTAGATCATTAGCAATATCATGAACGTAAGCACCGTGAGAGGTCGCTATAAAAATGTAACCGTTATAATGAAACAAGCTTCTTACTAATGTATTTTTGTATTCTTTAGGCAGCTCAAAAACAGATTCAATCACACCGCTTTGAATATCGAGCTTCGCAAAATCTCGACCTCGTCCAATCCACAGTGTTTTTGAATCAGCCGCTAGCATGGTAAATACTGATTGGTTAAAAATTTGCTCTTCGTTGCTTGGAGGACTTAAAAATTGCTTGTAAGTATCTGTGGCTGGATCATATCTAAAAAGGCCCTCGAGTAATGAGGCAATCCAAATATAACCGTCTACGTCTTGGTATATTCTGTCAATAATTGCTTCTTCTAGTTCTCCATTTGGGCCATTAATCGGGGTTACTTGATACCCATCGTAACGGTTTAATCCCCCTTCGGTAGAAAGCCACAAATACCCGTTGTTATCGATGAGTATGGTATTAACGTAGCTTTGTGATAGGCCTTCGCTAGGTGATAAACGCTTAACTTGTGCACCAGCCTGGCAACTCACTATAGTTATTAAAACTAAGCAGCAACTTAAAATCCAATTAACGCCCTTACTCATGGTCATTCCATATGGTTTTTTATTTTTATGGGTACTCTAGTGCGACAATATTACGGTGCTTATACATATCAAAAAGTACGTGTAGATCAGCAGTATATGTTAACACTTGGTTAAAACCAATACTGAGGTATAAATCGACTATGTTTTTAAATGCAAAGGTATAAACATGCATGTGTTGATGCTTCAAAAGATCAGTTATTAATTGCTTTGCTAGCCCTTTTGAGCGGTGTTCTTTAGCAACATAAACCGTGGATAAAAACAAAAAATTGGATTTATGTTGCACCCTACATGCAGCCACTATTTGCTCATCTAAGTATATAACCCATACTTGATCTTGCTTATTAGCGCGCCCGCTAGCCCCATGTAGTTTGTAAAATTTATTTACTAAGGGTGTTTTTACTTTATCTAATAATTGGGTGGTATACATTTTTAACTAAGCATTAGTGCCAAATATTGCTCAAATTTTTGTTTTAATATCGTTTGCTCTGCTACTGGACGGCTATGGATTGTATTATAAACTTGCTCGCGTGTTTTTTTATTACGCTTAATTTGGTATGCCCAAAATGAGGCTTCATAGTCGAGCTGGATCTGGTACTTATCTTCACGTGGTAATAAACATAGGTTAAAACTCACAGGATTTCCTCATTCTTTATATGACTTAGGGTGTAATACATAGCTTGCAGTGCTGGGCAAAAAGCAAGCACCTTGCTATTATACGCCTCTTATTAATTTATCTCAGCAGTAATTGGAAATGATAATGCAAAGCCGCTTTAGTGTATTGTTTCTATTAACGTGTTTTATGTTGAGCACGGCATGTTTTAGCAATCAAAACACGCTCACATTTAACCGTCCTGATAACGTACCGCAAGCAAATTATGTTCTTGAGCTTCTTACACTCGCCTACAAGGACATAGGCTACGAAATACACCTTATCGATTTTAATCCCCAAAATGCTCTTCGCGCTGCTAATAATGGCACACTAGACGGACAGTTGGGTCGAGACAACAGTATAGAGGTAGATTTTCCTAATTTGCTGCCTGTTAACTACCCATTGTTCAAGTTTAAATTAATACTGTATAAAAACTGCCAGCAAAGCATATTAAACCGGCTCGATAACGTCGCTATTTTAGCTGATTGCCCCATACAAGCACAGTACATAAAAAATACGCAATTTGATGGTAATGTAATTGAAGTAAAAAATATAAGTACGCAACTAAACCTGCTTACTCAAGAAAAAGTAAAAGGTATATTGCTACTCGATTTTGCATCTGACAGTCTACCAATCCAGCATCCTGATGTTTGCTACCAAAAAGAGACACTACGTGTAACACCTGTTTATCATTACTTAAACAAACAAAATGCGCACCTAATTGAAGGCTTAGAAGCGGCACTCAATAAACTTCATAACAATGGCACGGCTTATGCGCTTAAAGCTAAATACAATATGTATGATTAAAAATCGAATCCGTGCTGCTTTGCCGTGTTAGTTGCACTTTCAGCTTGCTGTTTTTTGAGAAGATATCGCTTGTAGCGTTGCTGACATAGGCTCAGCACTTTTTTCTTTTGTGCATTGGTTAAAGAGTTCCATAAAAATCGCTCGTCACGACTACGGTAACACCCTTTGCAATACCCTCTATTGTTAACTAAGCAAATACTTTTACAAGGACTTGGAATATCAAATATTTCAATTTGTTGCATAGCATACACCGCTTAGTTAAGGTCATACTTGCAGTATAGCGTTATTTTTAAACAAAAAAAAAGTAGCAATACTATTGCTACTTTTTACTTTATATACTTAATGCTAAAGCGATTCAGGGCTTTTAACATTTATTTGTGCTTTACGATGAAATGGTTTTGCATACATAGCCAATACAAGTGGCTTAAGCTCTTCAGGTACCTGCGCAATACGTTGTTCAAATGTTGCCGTATCTGGAGAGTTAATTACCGACTCTTTACAACCACCAGCAATATAATTGCCTGGGTGTAAGTAAAATGAATCTATTATTTGCTGGTCAATAGTGTTAGCAAGTTCCTCGGCGCTATCGCATTGTGACTCAATAGGCTGCCCAAAAGCTAAATGAACATGGCCCTTTGCCGTACTAAAGCCCTCAACAATGCTTAAAATATCTTCACCCACCGACTTAACATATTCACCATGTTGTTGCTTATGATAAAGCTCTTTAGCTTTTGCTATAGCACATGGCTCATATTGATAAGAAATAGACACAGGCACAACTTTTAACTCTTTAATGTATTCACCAAACTCTTTCTTTTGCTTACGGCCATTAAGTTGTAACATTTTTAGTAATGCAGGATCGGTTTGATCAAAGCCATCTTTAGCGCGCCCTTCTTTTTGTGCAATCCAAATTGAGTGCCCGCCCATTAGTGAGTCATAAATATACGATGACAATTGCGTAAGGGCTTTTAGCATTTCTTTAGGAGCTTTAGCTGAGCGCTTAACAATAAAGCTTTTATTTAAACGCATCAGCTCTGTTATGTAGGGTATTTGCAGTAAATTATCGCCAATAGCTATTCGTACCGTTTTCATTTTATGTTGGTATAACCCCCAGTTAACAAGCGCAGGATCAAGCACTATATCGCGGTGGTTAGAAACAAATAAATAAGCTTGATTAGGATCTAATTTATCTAAACCTGAAAAGGTGACTTTTGACGTGGTGCGTTTTATAAGTTTATCTAAATACGTAGCAACTTCATTTTGAACATCTTCAACGCTCGTTACTTTTCCCCACTTTTTGCGTAGTTGGCTTCTTACCAATGGGCGGGCAATAAATGGCACTGCTGATAGAAAGCGCGGTAGATTATACTTAGCAATGACATCTATAAATGCATCATCACTCATTAAACGCGCTAATGATGCGTTAACCTCATTGTCGTTGTAAGGTCTTATGTCTGCGTACTTGTCTTCTAATTCACTCATTACTGCATCTATAAAGTTAAAAAACGGCACGTAAAATACGTACCGTTTGTTTTATTGGTTTGAGTATAACTCAGGCAAACTGAAATGCGAACTAAGTCAGGCTATTGCATTTTTATAAAAACTAATAAGCACTCTTAAAAGTATATATATAACAAACAATTAAGTAATGCTCTTACCAGTTACCTTTCGCTTTGCTTGTAATGCTATGACAACTAAACGCAGAATAAGTGCGATTAAAATTACACCACAAATAAAGCTTAGCCAATATGGCAGCACCTGATGCTCTTCACCAAGTTGCGGGGAAACAACAAAGCCAAACTCAGTTACTAAATAATCCGTTAAAAACCCAAAAATCAATGCAACCCCAATAACCCCTGTCAAATAAGCGAATACAGCACGCTTGCCAAGCTCATTAGCTACAACACCTAACGTAGCAATATTTGTTGCCGGCCCTGCGAGCATAAACACTAACACCGCTCCAGGCGATACTCCACTCAATAACAAGCCTGCAGCAATAGGCGTAGAAGCAGTGGCACAAATATACATGGGTATACTGATCAAAATCACCACAAGCATGGCAACAATGCCACTGCCCCACTGTGTTAAAAATGACTCTGGAACATAGGTCTGTACCAACGCGGCAAAGAATAAACCAATCATTAACCAGACCATGGTATCCGACAGAAGTTTATTGCAGCTAAAACTTATCGCTTGTTGTACTTTCTGCCATTGACTTTGTAATGCCTTGTTTGGTTTATCACCACAACTGGTTTGAACTTTAGGCTCCGCCGTTTTAGACGCACAACAACTGGTTTTTGTTTGAGCATCTGCGACTGGCTTAGTCTGCAGCCTATCGGTATCTCGCCCAACTAACACACCTGCAACAATAGCACTGCAGATAGCAGCTATGGGACGAATAATAGACATAAACGGACCTAATAACACATACGATACTGAAACAGAATCAACCCCTGTTTCAGGCGTCGACACTAAAAACGCAGTAGTGGCACCTTTTGAAGCACCGGCGCGTCTCAATCCTATTGCAGCAGGAATAACACCACATGAACACAAAGGCATTGGCGCACCAATTAAAGCCGCTTTCACTGTGGTCAAAAAGCCTTCTTTACCTAAATGTTTATTTAAAAAATTTGCCGGTAAATATACATTTAATAACCCAGCAATCAGCAAACCAAGCATTAACCAAGGGGCAGATAATAAAAATAACTGCCAAAAATTATTAAGTAAGTCCATCGATGTCCTCCAAGGTTGTTAATATTGAACAGTTATAAGCGGGTTCTTGTCCACCACAGCACTTATCTGCCAGTATCGATAGCGATTGATGAAAACGTGTTAGCTCAGCAATACGCTCTGCAACTAGATCGCGTTTTTGTATCGTTAAATCTTTCACTTCACGGCACGAATGCTGGTGTTTTTTAAATTTAATTTGCAGTAACTCTCTGATCTCTAACAGGCTAAAACCAACATTTTTAGCACGCAAAATAAACTTCATTTGTTTGAGAGCTGCCTTATCATAATCGCGATAACCTGCCTCGGTTCGACTTGATGGCGTTAACAAATTGTGTTTTTCATAGTATCTTAGGGTATCTGTTGAGACACCTAACTGATTTGCAAACTCACCTATTTTCATTTGTTTCTCCAATGAGTATATTCTCAACTGATGCCAACTATAAACCTTAGAGCACACACCAAGGTCAAGTATTAAAATTTATTTTATTTAATTAGGACACATCATGAAAATTACTGTTCTCGATAACGCCACATTAGCAAATACATCACTTGCCTGTTTAGAGCAACTAGGGAGCCTTAAAACCTACGAACTTACTAGCCCAGAGCAAGTTGTTGAGCATAGCCAAGGGGCTGATATTTTAATTACCAATAAGGTCGTGTTAAACCGCGAAACAATTAGCCAACTAAAAAATCTAAAACTAATATGCGTGAGTGCTACGGGAACTAATAATGTTGATCTAGAGGCTGCAAAAGATCACGGCATTGCAGTTACAAACGTTGCAGGTTATTCAACACCTTCGGTTGTTCAACATACCTTCTCTTTAATCACAAACCTGCTAGGTAATACACACCGATATCAAGCTGATTGTCAGCAAGGTGCTTGGCAGAAAAGTGAAATGTTTTGCCGTCTTGACTACAGTTTTAATGATTTACAAGGCAAAACACTAACAATCATAGGCGGTGGTACACTAGGACACGCTGTTGCAAATGTAGCCGAGGCTTTTGGTGCAAATGTAGTTATGTCTGAGCGCAAAGGCGCACCATGCCGCGATGGCAGAACGCCTTTTGACGAAGCCATAAAAACCGCAGACATAATTAGTGTGCACTGTCCGTTAACAGAAGAAACGCGCAATTTAATTACCATAAACGAATTTAAAGTCATGAAACCAAGCTGCATCATAATAAACACAGCTCGAGGCGGTATTATTAATGAGGCGGATTTAACCAGTGCACTAGAGCAAAATATAATTGCTGGCGCAGGCGTTGATGTATTAACAAAAGAGCCTGCTGAGCTTTCAAATCCACTGGCAAATTATAAAAGGAGTAACCTATTGCTAACGCCGCATATTGCGTGGGCAAGCACCGAATCAATTGTGCGATTAGTTAAAGAGGTAAGTTTAAATATTAAAGCATTCAAACAAGGGGAGTCTCGTAGCCGCTTAGTTTAATACTCGCATTAGCGAAGTAACCTGAGCTCTGAATAGTAAATACCTTAATCATTGCTTGGGTTAAATAAACTAAAAAGTGGCTGTTTTTACTAATTTTTTTATTTTTTAAAATTAACGAAATACCCCACACAACGTAAGCAATTGATTATAAATAAAATTTAAACTTGGCGTATACTTTGCGTTACTATCATTAATAATTAAGTAAAAATGATTAAGGTACATACAAAAATGAATAAATCTCTACTAGCAGCGGCACTTATTACTCCATTTTTAACGGGTTGTGTTATCGCCGTATCTGATGGTGAAGCAGAAACGCACTGGGCAGGTAATGACTCAACTAGCTGGCAAACTAAGCACAAAAATAATCGCGAAGCGATTTCTGAATTAAAAATGGATAGCAGCTACCAGTCGGTATTAACAACACTTAAAACCCCTAATTTTACCGAGTTACTAAAAAAAGGGGATGATGTGTATCAAGTTTTATTTTATGCAACTCATAGCATTCATTCTGATGGTAAAATGACTAAAGATGAGTGTACGCCACTTGTATTCAAAAACGATAAACTTGTCGGTATTGGTGACAGCGCATTAAATATGGTTAGCCACTAAAATACAAAAAGGCCAGTAACGTTACTGGCCTATTTTATTAGTGAGCGACCACTCTATTACGGCCAGCCTCTTTTGCTTCATACAACCCTAAGTCAGCTTCTTCTAATAATGAATGCTCTGAGGTTGAGCGGCCATTTTCCATGGTTGCAACGCCAATACTGATAGTTATGCATTGTGCATTTAACGATGTTTTGTGCTCTATATTTAATTTGTTTACAGCGCTTCTAAGCTTATTTGCAAACGCAATTGCTTCCTCTTTAGATACATCAGGTAAAATAGCCGCAAACTCTTCCCCACCGTAGCGGGCAATAAAGTCACTTCCACGTTTACATTGTGCCAATAAAGATTGTGCTACTTTTTTTAAACATTCATCACCGGCTCTGTGACCATATGTGTCGTTGTATCGTTTGAAGTAATCTATATCCATTAGCAGTACAGATAGCACTGAGCCCCCTCGTTTACTTCTTCGCCACTCTCGAGACAAATTTTCATCAAGGTAGCGTCTGTTGGGTATTTCGGTTAATCCATCTATGGACGCTAACATTTCAAGTAAATCGTTTTTTTGTTTTATCAGTAATTGATTTCGTACTCGCACTCTAACAATAGAAGCGCTGAATGGCTTAGTAATATAGTCCATCGCGCCTAGCTCTAATCCTTTTGATTCATCAGCATGCTCTTGATTAGCAGAAATAAAAATAACTGGAATAGCCTGGGTAATAGGATTTTCTTTTAACTTAACAATAAGCTCAAAGCCGTTCATAACGGGCATTACAATATCAAGCAGAATCAAATCAAACTGTGTAGTTCTTACAAAAGCAAGTGCCTCTTCTGCACTTTTAGCTAAAAACACGTCATGCTCTTCACACAACGTTTTTTCAAGCACTAACCTGTTAAGTGGATCGTCGTCAACTACAAGCACTTTAGCTTTTTTTGACATCCACCGCCTCCAAACCTCTAATAAATACAATAACCTGCTTCAACTGCATAATAAGCTCTTTTATGATTTGATCTTCAGGGTCATTGGTTGCTTTAAGACTTTGTTCGCACTGAAGCGCACAAGACGATAACCGCTTAAAACCCAAGTTACCCGATACTCCTTTGATACTATGCACTAAACGTACCAATTCACCTTTAACGGTACATTCGTCAATTTGTTGTAATTGGGTCTCACATAGGCTAGAAAATTTATCAATCATAGTATTAAGTAACGCCTCATCAGCACTAAATTGAGCTAAGGCAAATGCCCTATCAAAAAATACCGTTTTAGTGATCTGCATATCTGCAATAGCATCAAGTAGTACTTTTGCTACAACGGGCTTTGTTAAATGTTTATTCATACCGCATTTTAACGAACGCTCTATATCCGCAGGTTCACAATGCGCTGTCAATGCAAATATAGGCAATTGCTTATCGTCAAACTGTTGACGAATCAACGTAGTAGCTTGGCAACCATCTATATGCGGCATTTGCACATCCATTAAAATCAGATCTGGTTTTAAAACTTGTAGCAGCTCCATACCATCAGATGCATTGGTTGAGGTTACAACATTTACATTAGCTTTTTCTAAAACACTACTTATAATTTCTAAGTTTAGTTTATTATCATCAATTGCCAAGATCAGTAAACCTGACACCTCTCTACTCGGTTGCTGTGCCTGTATATTAGCGTCACTTGCAATTTGCTTTAATGCAAAACCACTACTTAAATCAAATAATCGCTGCCCAAGTGCAGATGCTTTAACATGCTGCGCTAATAAGCCTTTACTCATAGATGAACTAAAGGTTAGCTGATGATTAACGATAATGGCCGATACAGTGTGTGAAGTAAGCGAGTCATATATTGCTTTTACACTTAATAGCTCAGGTAAATCAGCTTCATCAACAATAAGCTGATTATATCCCGAAAGTTTGATTGGGTAATTCAATGCTTCATCTAAATCAATACTGGTCAACTCTGAATAGGCTGCTACAGCGCGTTTTAAAGCTCGGCTTCGCTGGGATATAATAGCCAGAGCATCAACAGGCAACAGCTGATTTTTTGTATCGTCTACCTGTAAACTAATGCTGAAATAAAACTCACAACCATGGCCTTTCTCACTGTTTACGGCTATCTCGCCGCCCATGAGCGATACAGCATGTTTTACAATAGCCAACCCTAACCCTACACCTTGATGGGCGCGTGTTGATGATTCATCGCCTTGTGTAAAGGCATCGAATAAACGTAATTGGTCAGCCTCATTAATCCCGCTGCCAGTATCTTTTACACTAAAACAGATCGCTTGCTCGGTACTATCTCCCTCAATTAGCTCCATTTTTAAGGTAATACTGCCATTGTGAGTAAACTTAACAGCATTAGTTAATAAATTACCCAACACCTGCTGTAGTCTTATGCTATCGCAAATCAAACTAGGTGCGATTAAAGGGTCAACATCAATAATAAATTCAACCCCTTTTTGCTCACACAAGGGCCCTGTTAAGCTATCGCAAATATCAACAAGTTCCACAACCGTAAATGGGGCTAGTTTTAACTCAGCCTGTGCGCTTTCAACTCTGGCAAAATCGAGCATGCGGTTGAGCATTAAGAGTAAACTTTGCGCAGCTTGCTTAGCTTGATCTGTTTGCTGAATTTGTCTTTGCGTAAGCCCTTGCTCTATAAGCATGTCAAGCAAACCTAACACCGCATTCAAAGGGGTACGTATTTCATGACTTAAGTTAGCAATAAAGCGACTTTTAGCAAGGGTTGCGCGCTCAGCATTATGCTTAGCTTTAGTTAATGCACTCACATCTTGTAAGTGGATAACATAATACGAAGGATCTCGCTTTTCATCCCACACGAGCGATACACTGAGTTGAAGCCAGCTAGTCAAATTTCCTCGTGCTAATGTTAAATGATAAACCTCTTTCTTATCATCAAGCAGCTGAGCTAGTCTTGTTTTAATTTCTTGCCACTGACTATCATCAAATAGCAGTTTAAGTTGCTCACCTACCAACACATCTTGCTCAGTAAATAGTTTTCTTGCTGCTTTGTTTACTTGCAATATAGTCTGATCAAGCGAAAGAAGCACAACACCGTTTGCAGCAAATTCAATAGCACTTCTAAATTTAGACTCAGACGCTTTTAGTGCATGTAAAGTTTGCTGCTGTTCTGTTATGTCTCTACCGATCCCCATTGTGCCTAACAAGTGCTGCTGCTCATTGTAAAAAGGGGCAATCGTCAGTTGGTAAGACTTATCATCTGTATCAACGCGTTGCTGAACATTACTGCGGTTTTGTAAAACCTGTTTTTCAAGAATACTTATTTGTTCGTATTCGTCAGTTATATCTTGTATACGCCTACCCACTAGCGCGCTTTGATCGCACCCAATGTACGCTTCGAACGCCTTGTTACACCCTAAAAAAGACCCATCAATATTCTTAAAATATATAAAATCAGGAACACTGTTTAACATTGTGTTTAGTAAAGCTAAATGTCGCTCTTTAGCTTGATAACTGCGTGTTAGTTTTTCTGATTGCAATTGCAGCTTTTCGTCAAGCTCTCGGTTTACATCTTGCAGCGAATCGACTAGTTGTCTGTTTTTAGCAAATACTAGTTTTATTTTAGTGAACCATGGCTGCCAATTAATAGGGATTTGATAATTAGACTCTTTGCTGTTATCGCTATTACTTTGCTCTAAGTAATGCATGAGATGTGTCATAGGTTTTAAAAATATGCGCTGACTTAACCAAAAGAACACACAAAACATTAAACTTAGAAACAGCGTTAAAAATGTAAACTCGAGTAAAATTTCATACCGAATAAGATTTACAAAACCGGATTTAGACTCATAAAATGCAGCATGTATTGGGAGGTTGCTTTTTGGCTGCATAAAAAAGTTTGTGCCACTGGTTAACACCGTTAATTTTTGTTGTGATGCCGCCATTTCAGGCCAGTATTCTTTAAGTGTGATCCCCTCAGCTATTGCATTTTTTGTGCTTGCAACAACCTGATCAAACCGATTAACAAATATATATTCTCCCTGATTTGGCGTAACTTTTTTTAGCCAGGCAGAAATAACCTCCACATCGTAAATAACAATAATATAATCACGCGAGCCAAGTTCTCGCTGGCGTCCGATTGAGTAGTAAGCCTTCCCGTCTATATTTACAATCGGGCTTGAAGATAAAAGGCTGCCTGAAAAGTCTGGTTTAAATCGCCCTTCAAGAATCTCTGTTAGTAATAAACTCTTGCTCTTATTACGCCTCGCTACAAATGCAGCGCCATTTTCATCAACATACGCAACGGCGCTAAGCGACTGCATAAGTGCCAGAGTTGTATTAAACGAAGGACCTAATTTAACTAACTGTTGCCACTTTGAAAGTTCATTTGGTGAAAGATTAAAATCCCCTTTACCTACAATCTCGGTGCCTTGTTGAGTAAAATGACGATAGTAATAACCTTCATACTGATTAATACCTTCAAATAAATTACGATTAGCAAGACTCAGTGCAGGCTGCTCGTATAAGTTAAGCATATTAGCCATTAAATCACTGATTGATTGCATGCCATGATTTATTTGGGCGGATATATTAAGAAAATCAGCGTCACGTTTTTCTACTGTGCGCTCAAGCTTGATATTGTAAAGATGTAAACACAGTAAAAAAGCAACGATTAAAGGCACCAACAGGGCAACAATTAAAGAGCGATAATAATGTTTGAGAGGTAAAAAATTCAACGTGCAGTCTGCCATTTGGCCCGAAAATCAATCATTAGACTATCGAGCCAAATAGTTAAGCGCAAGTTATAAATTTTCTTCTGCAAATGAAGCCAACCGACTCCTTACAACACCATTAAGATTTATAGTTGCACTGCCTTCAAAGTTTTTAAAACGCTCCACTATGTAGGTTAAACCTGATGTGACTGGCGTTAAATAATTACTGTCTATTTGCGCTAAATTACCGGTGCAAATGAGCTTGGTGCCTTCTCCGCATCGAGTAATAATTGTTTTAAGTTGAGACGCTGTTAAATTTTGGCTTTCATCTAAAATTACCACCGCATTTTGAATACTGCGCCCACGCATAAAATTAACCGACTTAAACTGTACATTGGCCTTTTCCATGATGTAATTTCGGCTCGATATTGGGTTCTCGTCACCTTTATGGAGTACTTCTAGCGTATCGGTAATAGCAGCGAGCCACGGCGCCATTTTTTCCTCTTCCGTACCGGGTAAAAAACCAATAGACTCTGCAATTTCAGGGGTATTTCGGGTCACAAGCACTTTATCGTAAATACCTTTTTCTATAACCAACTCAAGTGCACAGGCAAGCGCTAATAACGTTTTCCCACATCCAGCGGGGCCCGTTAAAATCACCAGTTCAATGCTAGTATCAAGTAATGCATCAAGCGCCATCCCCTGATAAATGTTTTTGGGCTTAACGCCCCATGCATGATGATGCATTAACCGCTCAACACTAATATCTTTTATGGTAATGTGCTTATCATCAAACGACTTTACCCTGGCCGCAAAGTGATTACTCTCGTCAAGTAAATACTCATTACAAAATACATCGGGTATTAAATTTTTAGGCACATGATGAAATGTATCTCGCCCGTGCTGCTCTGTATTGCATTGCCCTACATGTCCCCAAAAATCACCCTCTACTTTTTTATAACCGCTAGTGAGCAAATTAATATCATCAATAAGCTGATCTGTTCGGTAATCCTCTACATATTTAAGCCCTGCGCCTTTAGCTTTTAAGCGCATGTTTATATCTTTGGTAACCAATATTACTTTTGAATCGCTATGCTGCTTTTGTAAATATACAGCACAGTTAATAATTCGATGATCGTTTTCATTGCCTGGCAAACCCGAAATTGAGTCTGCGAATAAATGGTCGTTAACAATAATGAGCGTACCGGCAGAGCTCGACTTCGCTTTTTTATTACTGGGTAAGGCTACACCTTGTAGCATTTGTTCAGGGGTTGCGTTTTTGAGTACCTCATCTAAACCACGAATTGCAACGCGGGCATCGCGGCTTACATCGTGTTTTCTATCTTTAATATGATCAAGCTCTTCAAGTACGGTCATCGGAATAACCACGTTATGTTCTTGAAAAGACAAATAAGCGAGGGGCTCGTGGAGGAGTACGTTGGTGTCTAGCACATACATTTTACTTTCAAGGTTCGAAGCTTTTTCCATAGCACTTTCCTTACGTTTTATGATTTTTATGCTATACCAAAATAACTAAGTAAAACGGGCAAAAATCAAAACCAGCAATACTTAATTGCCAAGGCATATTGAAAGTTTAGTCTATTTGTCATAAAAGTCCGTTTTATTACAACCTGAATTTAGTTTTTATTTACCTTTTTAATAGGTTAAAAAATGGCGGTTTTATTCTTTATAATTAACACTTATAAAATTAATTAAAAGTGAGCTAAATAGCGCCTTGCAGTGGTGTTAGCTTACAGGTAACATAGCCGCCCTTTTCATCATAGACGAGACATACATGAATTTTTCCTTAGGTCAGCGTTGGATCAGTGATACAGAGTCAGATTTAGGATTAGGCACCGTTGTTGCCATTGAAGGCCGCCAGGTCAGCATATTATTTCCAGCCAGTGGTGAAAACCGTGTTTACTCTACAGCAGAAGCACCCGTTACCCGTGTGGCATTTAATCCAGGCGATGTGATCAAAAGCGTTGAAGAATGGGAATTAGAAGTCGAATCTATTGAAGTACAAGGCGAGTTACTTTGCTATGTGGGCACCCGTGTTGATAACGGCGAAGAAGCAAAGTTAAAAGAAACCTTTTTAGATCATTTTATAAAATTTAATAAGCCACAAGACCGTTTATTTGCCGGCCAAGTAGACCGTTTTGATCGTTACACGCTTCGTTACCAAACATGGCAACATAAATTTGAACGCGAGCAATCACCTATAAAAGGATTGATTGGTCAACGCGCTAACCTTATTCCGCATCAGCTTTACATTGCCCAAGAAGTGGGTAAACGTTTTGCACCACGCGTATTATTATCTGACGAAGTAGGCTTAGGTAAAACCATTGAAGCAGGCATGATACTGCATCAGCAAATTATTAGTGGTCGCGCCAGCCGTGTACTTATTGTTGTACCTGAAAACCTTCAGCACCAGTGGTTAGTCGAAATGCTACGCCGCTTTAACTTACGTTTTTCTATTTTTGATGAAGAGCGTTGCGACGAAGCCTTTGCCGACTCGCCAAATGTATTTGATACAGAGCAGCTAGTCCTTACTAGCCTTGAGTTTTTAACCAAGAAAAAGCGCTGGTTTGAACAAGCAACATTGGCTGATTGGGATCTATTAGTTGTTGATGAAGCGCACCACTTAAGCATTAATAACGGTAAACCAAGTACTGAATATCAACGTATGGCTGAGCTAAGCCAAGATATTCCGGGCCTTATTTTACTTACAGCAACGCCTGATCAACTAGGCCATAGCAGTCACTTTGCTCGCTTACAATTGCTCGACCCAGACCGTTTTTACGACTACGACGTATTCAAAGAAGAAGAAGCCAATTACAAAGATGTAGCGCAAGCGGCAAATCAGTTATTGCAAGAGCAAGCTCTTGACGACAATGCAAAAACAACGCTAATTGAGCTATTAAAAGAAACCGACATTACCGTCATTCTTGAAAAAGCACAGCAAGGTGATTTACCTGCGCGTAAAGAAATACTTAACATGCTACTCGACAGACACGGTACAGGGCGTATATTGTTCAGAAATAGCCGCAGTGGCATTGATGGCTACCCAAGTCGTAAATTGCATGCCTATCCAATGGCATTACCAAAGCAATACAAAACGGCCATGTCGGTATTAGGTAACATGAGTGGTATTCAAAACGCTGAGCTGAGCGCGCATCGTGCTCTTTTTCCTGAAAAAATATTCCAAGAGTTTGAAGGTGAAAGCGCAAGCTGGGGCGCCTTTGACCCTCGCGTAGATTGGTTAATTGAAACACTTAAAACGCTTAAACACGAAAAAGTACTCCTTATTTGTGCCAAGGCCGAAACGGCTATTAGCCTTGAACAAATACTGCGTGAACGTGAAGCGATTAAAGCTTCGGTTTTTCACGAAGGTATGTCGATTATAGAGCGTGACCGCGCGGCCGCCTTTTTTGCAGACGAATACGATAACGCGCAAATATTATTGTGTTCAGAAATTGGCTCCGAAGGTCGTAACTTTCAGTTCTCACATCACTTAGTGTTATTTGATTTACCATTAAACCCAGATTTACTAGAGCAACGTATCGGCCGATTAGACCGTATAGGGCAAACACAAGATGTAAACATTCACGTGCCATACTTTGAAAACACGGCACAAGAAGTGTTACTACGTTGGTACAACGAAGGCCTTGATGCGTTTGAAACCACATCAACGACTGGCCAGCTATTGTATAAAGAATTTCGTGATGACTTACTCGAGTTTATTTCAGCCCATAACTGTGATGAAGACGAACTTGACCCACTCCTTGAGCAAGTAGCTCAGCAAAATACTGTGCTACGTAAAAAAATGGAAAGTGGACGAGATCGTTTATTAGAACTGCACTCATCGGGACAAGGCGCCGCCGACTCATTAGTTGCTGATATTGAAAAGCTCGACAACCAGTTTGAGCTGCCCAGCTACATGATTAACGTGTTCGACACCTTTGGTGTAAGCCAAGAAGACAAAGGCGAAAATACAATTATATTAAAGCCTACAGAGCATATGTTAAGTGCGTCATTTCCATCGCTTAAAGATGACGGCATGACAGTGACCTTTGACCGTGATACTGCACTTTCACAAGAAGATGTACATTTTATCAGTTGGGATCATCCAATGGTGCAAGGCACGATGGATATGATTTGTGATGATGACTTTGGTAGCGCATCGGTTGCTTTACTCAAAAACAAAAAACTCCCTGCGGGCACCTTTTTTGTTGAGCTAATTTTTGTAGCCGAAGCAATGGCGCCTAAAGCATTACAAGTGGGTCGCTTTTTACCGCCAACGCCTATTCGTATATTGCTTGATAAAGCCAGTAATAACTTAGGCGAAAACGTCGCATTTGACGGGTTTAACCAACAGCTTTCAGCCGTTGGTCGTCAAACAGCAAGTAAACTCGCGGGTGCGCTACAAAGCGCAATTCACCCTATGATCACAACTGCAAAAGACATGGCACAAGAAAAACTCGAGGTTATTCGTTCACAGTCGCTAGCTAAAATGCAAACGTCTCTTAGCGAAGAGCAAGAGCGATTAAGCGCGCTTAAGCAAATTAACCCTAATATTCGCCAAGAAGAAATTACCTTTTACGATAAGCAACGCACCGAGCTAACTGCACACATTGAAAAGGCGCAGTTACAACTAGATGCAATTCGCTTAATCGTGGTTTCTCACTAAGGTTTTGAGCTTTTAGTTGTTAGTAAAAATTGCAAACAACAGCAGCTAAGTAAAGCGTGGTATTTATACCGCGCTTTTTTATATTCAAAAAAGTATATAAATTAGAAGCCTTCGTACAGGCTATCAATGTTTTCCTTGAGCCTTTGCCCTTGCTACCCTAAAATAGCGTCCTTCAAAATCATTAAGGTCGGCCGTGTTAGTTAATTACAATCCCCCAATGAACCCGTATTTAACCATACTTTTTCAAGACGACGACTTGCTCATTGTTAATAAACCCAGCGAATTATTGACCGTACCGGGTAAAGATCCTAAGCATGCCGACAGCTTAATTAACCGCGTTAATCGCGTGTTTCCAACCGCACGAATTGTTCATCGTCTTGATATGGCAACGTCTGGCATACTCTGCCTTGCTATGAATAAAGCTGCACACCGACATTTAAGCATGCAATTTCAAGATCGCGAAACCGCTAAGCGTTATATAGCTCGCGTTTTTGGTAAGCTTGAACAAAACAATGGCTCGGTTGATTTACCTCTTATTTGCGACTGGCCTAATCGCCCAAAGCAAATGGTAGATCATGAAAATGGCAAGCCATCACTCACTCATTTCAAAGTACTTGAACGAGAAGAAAACGCCACACGCGTAGAGCTCACTCCAATTACGGGGCGTTCACATCAATTGCGCGTACACATGCTAAGCCTTGGCCACCCTATTTTAGGTGACCGACTCTATGCTCATAAAGAGGCGCTTGCAGCCGCACCGCGTTTACAACTCCATGCACAAATGTTGCAACTAAAACACCCGGTAACCGAACAAGTAATGACCTTTGAAGCAGAGCCCGAGTTTTAATGGGCTCAATTACTTAGGAAAAATTAAACTTTTAAACAAGCATGCCGATACCTAACTAATGACGACTGGTTGAGCGTGTTATGGTGTTTTTGCAATTATTTAAAAAGGTTCTGTGTTACATGGCATTTAGCTGTGTAGCCCTTTTAGCACTCTGTACAACGGCTGCAGAACATATTGCCCCGCCTTCTTTATCAAGTATTGAAAATAGCGATATTAAACGCCTTTTACCTACCGACGAAGTAAAAACAATGCTAGCAGGTGAAACTGAATTTTTAAGTTTACGTAGTGAATACATGAGCGCTGATTTTAGAGGGATTGTATTACTTATTCCCGATTGGCAATCAACCCCTACCAACAATGCTGGAATGAGTTACTTACGCAAAGAGCTTAACAATTTAGGCTACACCACCTATGCGATGACCACCCCTGATATTGATTGGCAAGCGAGTAAAATAGCTGAGCCTGCTGCAGAAACAGCACCAAGTGCCGCCACTGAAACAGAGAGTCAAGCCAACAGTGAATCAGAGCAGCCTGATGCTTCAAGTAAAAATGAAGCGCCTCATCATGTGGATGCCATTGAAACCATCAGCGACGAAATACTCGATAACTACAAACTAAATTTACTTGCTCGCTACAAAGCGCTTTACCAAACCGCGATGCAAGAACCCACTAATATCGTTGTAATTGCGCAAGGCACCAGCGCAGGGGTTTTAACTGAGTACTATGCAGACTTTCCACAGGAGCGTATTGATGCGTTTATTAGTGTAAGTAGCTATCTGCCCAATGCAAAGCGCAATAAAAGCTTAAGCCAAACAACGTCTCTTGTTACGCCTGCATTTTTAGATATTTATTACGCCAGCGACAACCGTGATATTTTAATTAACTTAAAAAATCGCCAGCGCTGGGTTAACCGAAACGCTAAGTTTGACTACCGCCAGCGCCAGTTATTTGGGCTTCGTGATCAACCTCAACAACATGCTCGGCTAACAAAAGAAATAGACGGCTTTTTACGCCGCCTTTTTTAAATACTCATAGGCTGCTTGAATGTCTTGGCTTTTTTTAACCGCCAATTCCATCATATGTTTTGGTAAACCTTGCGATACTAATTTATCAGGGTGATGTTGCGCCATTAACTTTCGGTACGCTACTTTTACTTCCCGCTCGGTTGCCCCATCGTTAAGTCCTAAAAGCCCAAGCGCTTGCGCACGATTCATATTATTGTTGGGGGGTACATGGTGCCCTGAGCCTTCTTTATAACTGCTACTTTGCCCTTGCTGCTGTTGGTAACGCTGTTGCTGTTTTCTAAAGTTAAATTCAGCTTGATAGCGTTTAAGTACAAACGCAAAATGAGTTTTAGAAATACCTAACTGCTTGCTTACTTCACTTAATAACTGCTTTTCTCGCTCAGCTAAAATGCCATCAGAAAACGCCATTTGAATTTGTATTTCTAAAAATAATTGCAGTAAGTCATGACGCTTAGCAAAGCGTTCTTTAAAATCATAGACGGTTTCTTTTAATGAAAAGTCGCTTTGTTTACCCGCTTGAAAAGCATGCTGTGCTTCACGGCGTTCTTCGCCTTTCAACCCCATTTCGTCCATAAATAAGCTAGCGGCTTTAATGTGTACCTCGCTTACTCGGCCATTAGACTTTGCAATATGCCCCATCACTGCAAAACAGTTTGAAAAGAATAGCGCTTGGCGCTCGTGGACATCATCACCATTAAATAAACTTGAAAAACCACCCGCCTTATCAAAATTATTTTTTAAGCTTTTATCAAATAAATGACCAAGGTATAACCCTAAAATAGCACCAAAAATTTTGCCAAACATAAAACCAAAACAAAATCCGAGTATTTTTCCCCACATGTAAACGACTACTCCTATTAATTATGTGTCGGCTTACGCCAAGCGCTCATTTAATGCCGTTAAACGCGCTGGTGTGCCTATGTCATCCCAATTACCAATATAAAGCTCGGTAGACACTAAATGCTTACTTAATTTTTCTCGTAATAACGGCCCAAGCGGACGAATGCCCGGCTCTAAACCATTAAAAAAGTCAGCCTGATAACGGCCAATACCCGAAAACGTATATTTTTGACTATCTGGCGATAAGTGGCTCAATGTAAAATCCCCATCAAGATTATGTGGGGGATTTTCAATAAGCACCAAATGTGCCTCACCTGGTTGCAAATGTAATTGCATAAGCGAGCTTACATCGTAATCGGTAAATACGTCGCCATTTATCACAATAAACGACTCTCCCAATAAAGGAAGTGCCTGAATAATACCACCCGCGGTTTCAAGGCCGCCTTCAACTTCTTGGCTATAAACAATATTTACACCAAATTGACTGCCATCTTTAAAGTACGCTTTAATTTTATCACCCTGCCATGCAAGGTTTATCACTATGTCGGTAATGCCAGCAGCCTTTAAGTTATTAACATGGTGCTCTATGAGTGGTTTATTTTGCACTTTAAGCATAGGTTTAGGCATAGCTTGAGTGAGCGGCATCATGCGCTGCCCACGCCCTGCGGCTAAAATCATGGCTTTCATAAATTTACCTGCTCTAATCTTTTAGTCACTTTTGGCACTATCGTATTTTTAACCCATTCACTGAGTGCATTAAGTTCAGGATAGCGTTCAGCAACATCTACAATATATTCAAGGGTAGGCAAAATATTAGCTAAATAACCTGTCTTACCGTCACGCAAATACAGGCGACAAAATATACCGGCGGCTTTTAAATGACGCTGTAAACCCGTTAAGTCAAACCAAACTTTAAATTGTTCAAACGACGTGTTAGTGACTAAGCCTTCGCGTTTAAACTCGTTATATCCAAATACTAGTAACTGAGCGAGTTCATTATTAGGGAGCTTAAAATAGCAATCGCGTAACAACGAAACTAAATCGTAACAAAGTGGCCCGCGTACGGTGTCTTGGTAATCAATTATTGCCCACTGAGAGTCGCTGTGCATAATATTACGGCTGTGGTAGTCGCGATGTACAGTTACCGTGGGTTGTTCAAGCATGGTTTGAGTGAGTAGATCACAGCTCGACTCCCACATTATAAGTTGTTTTGTATCAACGCGTTCTGCAATAAACTCTTTTACTAACCATTGGCTGAATATCGATAATTCAAGCGCTATAAAGTCTTTACCATAGGCCTGCATATCTGAAGCCTCAGGCGTTTGTGCCCACTTGGCTGATAAACTTATTAACTGTGTGTAGTAGTCGGTTCTATTTGCATCATTAAGCATGTCGGCTAAGTGTGAGCAGCCTAAATCAGTTAAAATAAAAAAGCCTTGTTGTTCATCACTTTTAATAATATGCGGTAACAAAAAACCCTGGTCAGTAAAAACTTGATTCAAAGATAAGTACGGTGCGTTATTGACCTTTTGTGGATCGGAGTCCATTACAATAAAGTGCTGATTATTAATTGTTAAGCGAAAATACCGCCTAAAACTCGCATCTCCGGTTATCGCCTCAAGTTTATCTGGCTGTTTGCCAAAGTGGGTCGTTATGAAGTGTTGTAAATTATCAAAGCGTGTCATTTTATAAGATATCTATTTTTAACTAAGTTAATTAGGTCAATTACTGTATTTGCCATTATTTTCCTTTATTATGTATAAATTATATTTATACACACAGTATTAGGGTCAATAAATGAGCAAAACCTGGGGCATTTTGATGCTAAGCGTAGTTAGCGCACCATCGCTTGCCGAAACTGAACTGACACACAAACTTTGTGGCACTTCAATGCAAACCAGAGCTTGGCAACCGCTACCTGGCGTAAAACTCGGTAATGTTGACATTAAAGCTGATGATGTAGAACTCCTTGGTACTCAAAGCGCCGAATTTACCGGCAATGTTGATATTAACACCGTTAATATGAGTTTGTCCGCACAAACTGCATTGATAGACAAGCAACGTGGTTTACTTAATGCCACAGGTCCTATTGTATATCGCGATACTGTTAGTAACGTAAATAGCTCAGGGTTAAATGCCGATTTAAATAATTCAGAAATTAGCCTGTTAGGTGCTGATTACAAGCTAACAGAACAACAAGGTAAAGGCGGTGCTGAAAAGCTCACTATAAATGATTCTGGCTTAGTACTGATGAATGCAAGCTTTACTGCTTGTCCGGGCGAAACCCCAGCTTGGGAAATTGAAGCCGACGAGATTAATTTATCTCGCGAAGAAGGTTGGGGCGAAACTCACAACGCCATACTTCGAATTTTAAATACCCCTGTTTTGTATTTACCTTATTTTACTTTTCCATTAGACGAGCGCCGTAAATCGGGATTACTCACGCCTAGTATCTCAAGTTCAGACAAGTATGGCTTAGAAACCATTACTCCTTATTATTGGAATATTGCGCCTAACTTAGATGCCACCATCACGCCGCGTTATATGGCTAACAAGGGTTTGCAATTAAAAACAGAGCTTAGATATTTAACCAAGCAACATGAAGGCCTAGTGGGTATAGAATACCTAAACAAAGACGACTCAGAGCCAGCGCTTGGTGAGCGCTACATGTTTCATTGGCAGCAAAAAAGTTACTTAAACGAAAATTGGCGAGCAAGTGTTGACGTTACCAATGTAAGCGACGATAACTACATTACTGATTTAGAATCTAATTATGCGAGTAAAACCGACACCCAACTTTATCGTACCGGCGTACTGACTCATTTAGGAGACACATGGCGGACCGATATAAAAGTTCAAAACTTTGAGGTACTGGGTGATCACTTAGAGTCGTACACTGCTATACCACAAATTAATTTCACACAAACAGCACCATGGAAATTTGATCATTTTGATTTTAGCGTGTCTGGTGAGTTGAGCCATTTTACCAACAGCTCTGCAATTATTGATCAAGCAACTCGAGTTCATATTGAGCCAAAAGCACGGTTTGATTACGACCAATACGCATGGTCATTTTTATCTGAAGTAAGCTTATTACAAACAAATTACGATCAACAAGGTGACCTATCTGGCACACAGTTTAAGCAGAGCGTATCGCGTACTTTGCCAAAAGTACGTTTATATTCACAGCTTAATTTTGAGCGCGATACTTCCTACCTTGTCCAAGACGGTATTCAAACACTAGAACCGCAAATACAGTATTTATATACGCCTAATAAGGATCAGTCTGATATTGGTTTATACGATACAACCAAATTACAAGACGATTATTACGGCTTATTCAGAGACACACGCTTTTCTGGTGTTGATAGAATAGCTGCTGCAAACCAGTTTACGCTCGGTGCAACAACGCGCTTATTTGATAAAAAACAAGAAGAGATTTTTAACTTTAGTGCCGGACAAATATTTTATTTATCTGATGATGCCAAGCCAACCGAGCAAAGCTTAAACTCAGATACCAATTACAATGCATTATTTGCAGCGCAAACCATGGTACATTGGCATCGTCGTTGGTATTTTTCTGCGGGTATACAGTACAACACTGATAGCAAACAAATGATTCAATCAAATGCCACTTTAGATTACAAAGGTGATAATAATCAGCTAGTGCAATTGAACCATCGCTATGCAAATGATGTCTCAGGAAATACAATCGAGCAAACAGGTGTGTTTACAAGTATTCCAATAAGTGACGAATGGCAGTTTATTGCAAGCTATCATCGCGACCTTGAAAACAACCGAAGTGTCGAAATATTAAGTGGATTGCAGTATGAATCGTGCTGTTGGGCGTTTCAAATTACTGGTCACCGCCAAATCGAAACTGATTTAAATCAGTCAATAGGTACAGAGCAAGCCACCTTTGATTCAGGTATTAGTTTTAATTTTGTACTAAAAGGACTGGGAAGTAAAAGCCGCTATGATGCACAAAAACTATTACAACAAGGTATTTTTGGCTATCGTAGACCGTATTTTCTTAATAACTAGTATCACAAACGTACTATTAGCAAGAGTAGTAAATAGAACATGACTTTAAAAAAATTATTAGTATCAACCGTTTTAAGTATCAGCCTGTGCCAAAATGCATTTGCTGAACCAGTAGAAATTGACAAAGTTGTTGGCATTGTAAACCAAGGTGTTATTTTACAAAGCGAAGTAAACTCCATTGTTGATCGCGTAAAAAAGCAAGCCCAAGAACAAGGTCAACAATTACCTAAAGACGAAACTTTACGTGTGCAAGCCATGGAACGTTTAGTTAGCCAAGCACTGATGATGCAAATGGCTGAGCGCATGGGTTTACAAATTTCTGACAGCCAATTAGATCAAACGCTTGCTAACATTGCAAAAGAGCAAGGCGGTACAATTAGCGATTTACGACGTACGGTTGAAGCATCTGGCGATAGCTTTCAAGCATACCGTGAAGAAATACGTAAAGAGATCACAACACAACAAGTTACCCGTGCAAACGTTGACCGCCGCATTTATATTAGTGAGCAAGAAGTCGATAATTTATTAAAAATAATGGCTAGCCAAGGTCAAAGTGCGGAAGAGTATGATATTGGCCACATCCTGATCGATATTCCTAACGAAGCAACAGCAGATGAAATATCAGCGGCTAAAACACGTGCTGATAAAGTTATTGAATTACTTAACGACGGCCAAGAATTTAAACGCATTGCAATTTCATCATCAAGCGGCTCAAAAGCACTTGAAGGCGGTCAATTAGGTTGGATGGGTATAAATGAGATGCCTTCTCTTTTCGCTGAAGCTGTAAAGAGTAAAAAGAAAGATGCTATCGTAGGGCCACTTCGCTCAGGTGCTGGCTTTCATATTATTAAAGTTCAAGATGTGCGTGGCCTACAAGTAGTTGAAACAACAGAAGTGCGCTCACGCCACATACTTATTGAACCTTCAATTATTTTAAGCGAAGAAAAAGCACGTAATATGCTTGCTGGTTTTGCTAAAGACCTACGTGCTGGCAACGCTGATTTTGGCGAGCTCGCCAAAGAATACTCTGAAGATCCAGGCTCTGCACTTAAAGGCGGTGAATATGATTGGACTGATCCAACTACCTATGTTCCTGCGTTTAGAGATACATTACTATCGCTCAAACAAAACGAGATTAGCGAGCCTTTTAGAACCCAGTTTGGTTGGCATATAGTACAGCTACTCGACAAACGTGTTGCTGATAAAACTGAGTTAGCAAAACGTAACCGCGCACATGGCATGCTATTTAACCGTAAATTTAAAGAAGAAAGCTTCAACTGGCAGCAAGAAATGCGCGAACAAGCCCATGTTGAAATTTTCCCTACAGACGAATAAATATGACCTTAAGAATAGCAATTACACCAGGTGAACCTGCCGGTATTGGTCCAGATTTGCTTATTACGCTTGCTCAGCAAGCGTGGGACGCACAACTTGTTGTGCTTGCTGATGCCAAACTATTAAAAGAACGAGCGAAGCTGTTAGGTCTACCTATAAACCTCATTGAGTTTGATGAAAACGCTCCTGCTAAAGCAACACCCGCAGGCAGCGTGTATATTTATCAAGTCAATTTAGGTGATGATGTAGAGCTAGGCGTACTTAACGATGCTAATGGCCAATATGTGTTAGACACCTTGCGTATCGCAAGCGAAAAAAACATGGATGGCACGTTTGACGCTGTAGTTACAGGCCCTGTTCATAAAGGCATTATAAATAAAGCCGGCATTTCGTTCAGTGGCCACACAGAATATTTTGCACAACAATCAAACACCGCAGATGTTGTCATGTTATTAGCCACTGAAGGACTTCGTGTTGCACTTGTGACAACACATATCCCGCTGGCTTATGTATCGCGTGCAATCACCGAAGACCGCCTTACCAAGGTTGCCACTATATTAGATCACGACTTACGAACTAAGTTTGGTATTGAAAAGCCACGTATATTAGTCTGTGGGTTAAATCCGCACGCTGGTGAAGATGGTCACTTGGGCCGTGAGGAAATAGACACAATTACCCCTACCCTTGATATTTTAAGAAGCCAAGGGATGAATTTAATTGGTCCACTACCTGCCGATACATTATTTCAGGATAAATACCTTTCAGAAGCCGATGCCGTACTTGCTATGTATCACGATCAGGGTTTACCTGTGCTAAAATACAAAGGATTTGGTAAATCGGTGAATATCACGCTGGGTTTACCTTTTATTCGCACTTCAGTTGACCACGGTACAGCGCTAGATTTAGCTGGTACAGGTACCGCCGATGTTGGAAGTTTTGAATTAGCGATCCGCGAAGCAATCAAGCTCGCCCATGAAAAAGCACAGAATCAATGACCGATAAAGTACACTTAGGACACCGCGCCCGAAAACGTTTTGGACAAAACTTTCTATTTGATGAAATGATCATCGATAAAATAGTTTCAGCAATCGATCCTAAACCAGAAGATAATTTAGTAGAAATAGGCCCAGGCCTAGGTGCGATCACCGAACCTGTGGCTGAACTTAGCGGACACCTAACAGTTGTAGAGCTAGATAAAGACCTTGCGAAACGCTTAATTGAACACCCATTTTTAGGGCCAAAATTAACGGTAAACCAAGGCGATGCAATGAAGTACGACTTTGCAAGCTTAGTTAAAGACGACAAAAAGTTAAAAGTGTTTGGTAATTTACCTTACAACATCTCCACGCCATTGTTATTTCATCTTTTTGAGTTTGCCGATAACATTGAGCACATGCACTTTATGCTTCAAAAAGAAGTTGTAAAGCGCATGGTTGCAGGTCCTGGCAGTAAAACATTTGGTCGTTTAAGTGTAATGACTCAGTACTACTGTAATGCAATGCCTGTAATTGAAGTGCCACCAGAGTGCTTTAAGCCTGCCCCGAAGGTTGACTCTGCAGTTATTCGCTTAATACCAAAAAAGCCAGAGCAACGTACAGCCAAAAGCGTAAAAATACTCAACACCGTCTGTTTAGAAGCGTTTAATCAACGTCGTAAAACATTACGAAACAGTCTTGGCAACTTACTAACAGCTGATGAAATGGCAAGCATAGGTATTGATGCTACATTACGCGCTGAAAGCTTGTCTCTACAACAATTTATCGATATAGCTAACTGGATTTATGACAAAGAGCAGTAACATTGGGTCGCCTGTAAAGGTGTCTGTAGAAACATTTTATGTTGAAGGTCAATCGCAGCCTGAAATCGAAAAGTACGTATTTGCTTACTCTGTAACAATAAAAAATCATAGCTTATGCAGTGCTAAGCTATTGCACCGTTATTGGTTAATTACAGACGCAAACGGCAAAGAAGTTGAAGTTGAAGGCGAAGGCGTTGTTGGCGAAACCCCAACAATTGGCCCAGGTGAAAGTTACAAATACACCAGTGGTGCTATCCTCGACACTCCAGTAGGTACAATGCAAGGCCACTACACGCTACGCAACGAGTTTGGTGCAGAGTTTGAAGCGCCTATTAATGTATTTCGTTTAGCTTGCCCTAATATTTTGCATTAGTAAAAACGCTACATGGCCGATTATGCAATAGGTGATTTACAAGGGTGCTTCAAAGAATTCAGCACCTTGTTACAACGGGTTGATTTTAATCCAAGTAAAGATCACCTATATTTAGTGGGTGACATTGTTGCCCGTGGTCCAGATTCACTTGCTTGTCTTGATTTCATCTATCAACATCAAGATAGCATGACCATCACACTGGGTAATCATGACTTACACATGATTGCTTGCTACTTTTTAAATAAGACGACTAACCCAAAAGATAAATTAGCCCCTATTTTTAAAAGCAGCTTACTTAAGCGTTATATCTCTTTTTTACAAACCCAACCACTCGCTTTATATTTAAAAACACATAATTGCTTTATCTCCCATGCAGGCTTAAACCCTGATTGGTCAATTGAAGAGGCATTGCAACACGCACAATTTGCTCAAGATTGCTATCAATCAAAGAATGCAAAAAACTTTTTTGAGCATATGTACTCTCCTCACCCTAAAACGTGGTCAACAACACTTAATGACTATGAAAAATTTAGATACATAGTCAATTACTTTACCCGAATGCGTTTTTTAACCCGCAATAATATGCTTGACCTTAATGCAAAAGGCGCAATAGCAGATAGCAAAATGTTAACACCTTGGTTTATGCACCCTAACATTTCCATACTTAAGAATGAGATTGTTTTTGGTCACTGGGCATCACTTGAGGGTAAAACAGGGGTTAACCATGTTCATGCTTTAGACACAGGCTGTGTATGGGGTAACGGGATGACGTTAATGGAACTTAAAACAAAAAATCTATTTATAGAAAAATGACTCTTTTTACCTAAATAACCTGAAAAATTCCAATACATCTGTTAGATTTATAAACTAATAGTTAAAATTAATTAAAGTAATTGATTTTAATTACTTAACTTATCCGAATAAAAGCCGATAAGTTTTAATTAAAGTATCTTTGAGTGGAAATCCATATGAATCTAACAGTGAGCCAACGTATTTGGGGTGGTTTTATATTTATCACGCTATTACTTTTAATTATTGGCGGCAATTCGTTAATTAAAATAGCGAATATAGACCGTTCTACTCAACAGGTGAACCAGCTATCATTACCGGCATTAAACAAAAGTTCAGAGCTACAAGCTGAATTCATATTAATGAGTAAGGCAGCACAAGCAAGTTTTTATACTTCATCTGCAAGTGAGCTTGAACCCATTAAAAAAAGAGTATTCGAACAAAAAAAATCATTCAACGAACTCCATGCACAGCTTCAGAGCGTTGTTAAAAACGACCCTGAACTAAGTAAAAGTAGTCAAAGTGTTGAGCAAACCTATGAAAACTTTTTAAGTATTGTTGAAAACTTACTCGAAGATAAAAATAAACAACTGGCATTAAATAAAACACTCACTGCACAAATTGAAGCCATTGAGCTTAGCGCAGAAGATGCTAACTCAGTAGTTTTAGACATAATTGATATAGATGGTTTTGAACAAGACCACCCTCGTGCTTTTCAAGCTGCAAATAACTTGGAAAATAACTTTATGTCGGTGGTTACCAACAGTACCGACATGTTAACAGTAAAAACATTAACCACATTAGATATCGTTAAAAGCGAGCAAACTTACTACCTTGAAGAAGTAACACGCACTGTTGCTCTAATTAAACCGGCTATTGAGCAAAGCCATAGCGACTTGTTTAATGACCTCAAAGAGCATGTTGAAGCACTTGAAAGTAACGTAAAAGGTAATAACAGTTTAGCCGCCAATAAAAAACGTTTAATTGATTCAATTGCGCTCACTGAAAAAGAGCTAGCCGACTCAGAAGCCGCAACAAAAATAGCACTTAATCAAATTGACGAGTTAGTTTCGCAAGCAAGTAATGTTGCCTTTGAGCTTCAAAAAGGCGTTCGTAATGACGTAGACTCAGCAAATTTATGGACATGGGTTGGTATGGTTATCGCAACTCTACTCGCCATCGCTATTGCATATATAACCGTAAGCCGTATTACCAAGCCACTTGCCGAAGTAAACAGAATTTTAGATATTGTAGCCAGTGGTGATATGACTCAACGCTTGGATGACAGCGCTAAAGACGAATTTGGCGAGCTATCAAAAAGCTGTAATACTTTAATAGACAGCTTACGCAGCTTAATTAAAGGTATTATTTCTCGCTCGACTCAATTAGCAGCTGCATCAGAAGAGACTTCGGCAATTACTGCAGAATCAAGCCAAGCTATCAGTAACCAGCAGGCACAAGTACAGCAGGCAGCAACAGCAACGACTGAAATGAGCAGCACATCGCAAACAGTAAGCAATAGTGCACAGCAAGCATTAAGCGAAATTAAAAACGCAGATAAAGAAGCTGAACGTGTTAAAGGTATTTCCAACAATAACAAATCAACTATTGAGCAATTAGCTCGCGAGGTTGATGATGCCTCTCAAGTTATTAATAAGCTTCACCAAGATAGCGCATCGATTGGCAGCATACTTGATGTTATTCGTGGCATTGCAGATCAAACTAACTTACTCGCGCTTAACGCCGCAATCGAAGCCGCCCGTGCAGGTGAATACGGCCGTGGCTTTGCCGTTGTAGCAGACGAAGTACGCTCACTGGCAAGTAAAACTCAAGAGTCGACACAAGAGATCCAATCAATGATTGAATCGCTACAAACGGGCGCAGAAGCGGCTGTAACAGCAATGACCAAAGGTAAGCAGCGTGCTGTATCGTGTGTAGAGCAAACTGACTTAGCAAGTACAGCGCTTGACTCAATCACCTTTGCGGTATCACAGGCCCATGACGTGAGTGAAGAAATATCTACAGCAGCACTTGAGCAACAACAAGTGGCTGAAGAAATTAGTGAACGATTAGAGTCTATTGTTGCTATTGCAGAACAAACAGCTGAAGGCGCAAGCCAAACTAATATCTCAAGCTCTGAAGTAGCAAAACTAGCCGAAGAGCTGCGTTTATCGGTAGACGAGTTTAAAGTTTAAAACGCTTTGTATATACTAAAAACCCCGTTAGCACCATGTGTTAACGGGGTTTTCTTTATAGCATTAGAAAGTAAAGGTAGTTACTTTTGGCAATGTGCACAAAAAACGGTACTACGCTGCCCCAGCCTTATTTCTTCCAGCTCATTATCACACGTTAAACAGGGCTTTCCTTTTCGCCCATATACCAATAGCTCTTGAGCAAAATAACCCGGCTTACCATCACTTTGTGCAAAGTCTTTAAGCGTGGTACCACCTTGAGTTATAGCGGCAGCAAGCGTGTCTTTTATTATAGGGATAAGTGCTTGATAGCGCTTAAGTGACACCTTCCCCGCTTCGCGCTTTGGATGAATCCCAGCTTTAAACAATGACTCGTTAGCGTAAATATTCCCAACCCCTACTACCACAGCGTTATCCATAATAAACTGTTTTACAGGTACTTTTTTATTGCGTGACTGCTCGTATACGCGCTTTGCGAAAAAGTTATCCGTTAAGGGCTCTGGGCCAAGCTTTGAGAGTAACTTATGCACCTCACCTGGCTCTTGCCATAAGCAACACCCAAAGCGGCGAGGATCGTTTAAGCGCAGCGCTTTATCATTAGCAAATACAAATTCAACATGGTCGTGCTTTTTTAAAGGCTCACTCTTATCTACAACTCGTAAGTTGCCCGACATACCTAAATGTAAAATAGTGCTACCAAGCTCACAATGCAGCAATAAATATTTTGCACGGCGCTCAATATTGGTAACAGTTAACCCCTCTAGCTGGTAAACATCGTCAGGTACTGGCCAGCGCATACTCGCATTATAAATATTAACCTTGGTTACAACTTGGTTTTTTATATGAGGAGTAATGCCCATTCGGCTCACTTCTACCTCTGGTAATTCAGGCATTAATTAGACCCACTTTGTGAAAAATCAAAACTAGGAAACAACTGTGTAGCTATAGTTATATCAAGTGCAAACACGCGCTGAGTACTTTTTTCGAGTAAATAATACTGATTATTTCCTTTGTAAAGTAAATATACCCAAGGCAAACTTTCTCCAGCTAATTCAAATGTGGCAACAAACAAAGGCGCATTTGGGTTAAAAACCACAGACTCATTAACTACAGGCAACTGTATTCCTTGCCAAATATTGACAAGTTCTTGTAGTTGTTGCTCTGACGGTTGCCAAAAAACAGGCACATCTTTCTTTATTGCAGTTGTACGCCAACTAGTACCAATACGCTCAATTTTTTGATCAACAAAACTAAGGGTTAAAACAAAGCTTTGTGCAGGTAACACCGCTTGCAATGTGGGCTCTGGTTCACCACTTAAAAACTGCTTATGCCAACCATTTAAAAAGAAAATCATAATCAGCATCGAGAAGATTATAACGTTATTCCACCCCTTACGGCCCAGTCGCATATTTATACACCTAGTAAATTCAAGATTTTAAAGTGTAACTAAAACTTAATTGCACTGTCTATATGTTAAAGGGCGCAGACTTTGTTAGAATATCGGCAAATTTAAAGGAGTTCCGTCAATGTCTATGTATGTAGTGGGCCATAAAATCCCAGATTCAGATTCTATTTGTGGTGCAATTGCACTGGCTTATTTAAAAAACCAAATCGATGAGCCTGCAATACCAACTCGTCTTGGTGAAGTTTCACCAGAAACTCAATTTATCCTTGATAAGTTTGGCTTCGAAGCACCTGAGCTTAAACTAAGCTACGCGGGTGAAGATGTGTATATTGTCGATCACACAGAAAAAACACAAGCCCCTGATGATATCGACCAAGCCCGTGTTGTTGGCGTGGTAGATCACCATAAATTAGGTGACTTAACATCATCTACTCCGCTTGAATGTTGGATCCGTCCTGTTGGCTGCTCAAATACCATTATTAAAATGATGTACGATTTTTACAGCGTAGAAATCCCTAAAGACATCGCAGGTATTATGATGTGTGCAATTTTAAGCGACACCGTAATATTTAAATCACCGACATGTACCACTGCCGATATTAAATGTGTTGAAGCACTTGCTGAAATTGCGGGTGTTGAAGACTTTAAAGAACTAGGCATGGATATGTTCCGCGTTAAGTCTGCAGTAGAAGATACACCTGCACGTGACTTAGTTATGCGTGACTTTAAAGATTTCAACATGAACGGTAACCTAGTAGGTATTGGCCAACTAGAAGTAATCGACCTTGCTGTGTTTGACGATATTAAAGCTGACCTTGAAGCTGATATTGCAAAGCTTAAAGCCGAAGGTAATCGTCACTCAGTATTTTTGCTGCTTACCGATATTATGAAAGAAGGCTCACAAATGCTCATCGTATCTGACGATGCAAACTTAGTTGAGCAGGCTTACGGCGTAAAACCAGAAAATGATAAAGTATGGTTAGATGGTGTATTAAGCCGTAAAAAGCAAGTAGTACCCCCACTACAAGATGCCTTTGCTAAAGCCTAATAGCTTTAATAAATAACACTAAAAAGCCGATATTGCATATGCATTATCGGCTTTTTTGTTTTTAAATTTAAAGAGCAAACTAGCATTAGATTTTACTTTTTATTTCATCATAAACTTTTGCATGGCTTTTTGAGAATTCCACATTAGTTCTATCTATTTTATTTAACCACAAAGCCGCTTGTGTTTTGTTACCCAACTCCCAATACGATTGCGCTAAACGTAAACTATAGGTTGCTTGGTAAATGCTATCCGGTTCGATGTAGTCGAACGCAGTTTTATAATATTTTACTGCGTTATTAAAATCATTATGCTTAAAATATGAAAAAGCTAAGTTACCTAGCGCAATTACAGTTTTAGCATGATGTTTTGTTCTTTTTATAGCGTTGTAGGCTTTTAAATTACTTTCTATCGCTTGAGGGTACTGTTGCCAATTGTAATAAATGTGCCCTTTATTGATGTGCAGCTCAAAGTGAAAAATAGCATCACTACTTTTTGCATAACGCTTTTCAGCATCAAGCAATACCCTTAGTGCCTTTTTTTTATCACCAAATATGTGCTGTAAATTAGCCAGCTCAACAAGCCTTAAAGGATCACCAAATACATTATAAATTTCATCAAGTTGAGCAAATGCTTTTGCCGCATAGGCTTTCGCTTGTTGCTTATCACCCAAGTAATTAAGCGATTTAGCATAATAAAAATAAACTTGTATTTTAAATGCCCCTGGTAATTCTTCTTGGTCAACAAAGGGGCTTAATGCGCTATGAAGATTATCGAATTTTTGATAATCAAAATAATAGTCAAACTCGTAAGTTTTCAATTTATACCAATTAGAGGAGTTCTTTTGTGTATTTAAAAGGCGAGATTGAATATAGGTTAAGCAATCTTGGTCTGTTTTCATACAAAACACTTCATGATCACTTAAGTTTTCAGAGGCTTTTGCACCCATGCTTACATATAAAAGTAAAAAAACAATTAAAACATGCTTCAGCATTAGAACACTCATATTAGCCACATAAGCTTTAAGTGTAATATGAGTGTGCTCTATTTAACAATGGATAAAATAACTACGCGTATTGCCCGGCTGCAAATCCACAGCTCCAAGCGTACTGAAAGTTATACCCTCCAAGCCAACCGGTTACATCCGTTACTTCCCCTATAAAGTACAAGCCTTGTGATTTTTTGGCTTCAAACGTTTTAGAGCTTAGTTCGTCAGTATTTACACCACCCAGGGTTACTTCTGCAGTTCTATAACCTTCGGTTCCGTTGGGTTTTATTTGCCACGCATGAATGTAGTTAGCAAGGTCTTCAATTTGACTATGGGTAAGCTGATTAATATTGCAATCAGGTATTGCATTGCTTTCATGTAGTATTTCAATGAACCGTTTTGGCAATATTGTCGTTAGGCTATTTTTTAGTGATTTTTGAGGTTGCGTTTCTCGCCAGTCTGCAAGCCGCTGTTTTAAATCTAGCTCAGGAAGTAGGTTAATAGTAACAGCCTGCCCTGCACGCCAAAATGAACTTATTTGTAATATAGCGGGGCCAGATAAACCACGGTGCGTAAATAATATATTTTCTTTAAATGTGGTACCGTCTTCACTTGTTACTTCGCACGGTATGCTAACGCCTGATAATCCTTCAAAGCGTTCTTTGTCGTGTTGGTGAAGGGTAAATGGTACAAGCGCGGCCATAGTAGGTAGTACGTTTAAACCAAACTGCTCAGCAATTTTATAACCAATAGGTGTAGCACCAAGCTTGGGCATAGTAAGCCCCCCCGACGCAACCACTAACGACTCACAATGCAAAGTCTCTTGCTCTGTGGTAACGCTATAACCCGACTCTGTTTTTTGTACATTAATCACTTCACTGCGCAAGGCTATATTTACACCTGCCCACTCGCATTCAGTAAGAAGTATATTCACAATATCTTGCGCACTATTATCACAAAACAGCTGGCCTAACGTTTTATGATGGTATGCCAAACCGTGGCGGTCCACCAGCTCGATAAAGTCATGTTGCGTATAACGGCTCAAACATGATTTAACAAAATGTGGATTACCGCATAAATAGTTTTCTGGTGCGGCGTTTTCGTTTGTAAAATTACAGCGCCCGCCACCACTAATTAAAATTTTACGACCCGGCTTTTTACCCATGTCTAGCACTGTAACACGTCGGCCTCGGTATCCAGCTTGCGCCGCACACATTAATCCAGCCGCTCCCGCGCCAATTACAATTACATCTACCTGGGTCATCTATTTATCTCACTTAACAATTTGCTCGATTATAGCAAAATTTAATCGCCAGCAATGTACAGAATTCATTATTACAAATAACACAACAAATATATTTTCTACTTTTTAAAAGTATTAAAAATACAAATTAAAAAGCAATACCTTTATATCATTTTTATTTTATATGACAAATACAAAACAATGACAAACCCCTTTAAAACACTCGTTATAACTAAATGAAATAGGGACATAATGATTTAGTATTTTAACTTTATTAACACATAATTTACCTTTGTACCTGCATTGTGACAATTCATCACGATATAACTAATAAAAAATCTAGGGAAAATTATGACAACAAGTAAAACATTTAATAAGTGTGCAATTGCACTTACCATTAGTACGCTTTTTGCTACTGCATCAAGCATGGCTAACCCAGCACAAGCAATCGGCCCTTCAGTGGCAGATACAACAGCTAAACTTCAAAATCAAAGTGGCTTTGAAACGCAATTCATCATTAAATATAAAAATAACAACGTTGATGCACTGAGTTACTCTACTGCAGATGAAAGCCCTGTAAACATGAAAGCGCGTGCAAAAAACTTTGTTAAAAACTTTGCCTCTAAAAAAGGAAAAGTTAAAGCAAAGTACATTCGCGCAATGGCACTAAATAACCACCATGTTATGCGAGCAGATAAAAAACTTAGCGCAGCAGAAGCACAAGAGTTTATGCAAGAAATGGTTGATTCAGGCAACGTTGAGTACATTGAAGTTGACCAAATGTTAAAACCTTTTGCGACACCTAACGATCCGCGCTATGGCGACCAGTGGCACTACTATGAGCAAGCTGGCGGTTTAAACTTACCAACAGCTTGGGACACCGCAACAGGTAGTGGTGTAGTAGTAGCTGTTCTTGATACAGGTTACCGCCCTCATGCCGACTTAAACGCTAATATTTTGCCAGGTTACGATATGATTTCTAACCTATCGGTTGCTAACGATGGCGGCGGCCGTGATAGCGATGCACGTGATCCGGGCGATGCAGTAGCAGCCGGCGAATGTGGTAATAATGGTGCGCAAGGGTCTAGCTGGCATGGTACGCACGTTGCGGGTACTGTTGCAGCCGTTACAAATAATGGTGAAGGCGTTGCCGGTGTTGCTTATGACGCAAAAGTAGTTCCAGTGCGTGTACTTGGTAAATGTGGTGGTTTAACGTCTGATATTGCCGACGGCATTATTTGGGCATCTGGCGGTAACGTATCGGGCATCCCTGGAAACCCTAACCCAGCTGATGTTATTAACATGAGCTTAGGCGGAAGTGGCTCTTGTAGTTCTACAACACAAAATGCAATCAATACAGCTCGCAACAATGGCGCTGTTGTTGTTATTGCTGCTGGTAACGATAACGATAACTCAGCAAACTACAACCCAGGTAACTGTAACGGTGTTGTTAATGTAGCATCAGTTGGTCGAAATGGTGGCCGTGCTTATTACTCAAACTACGGTAGTAACATTGATGTTGCTGCACCCGGTGGTGCACAAAGCTTTGCTAACGATTCTGAAGGTGTTCTGTCTACGTATAACTCAGGATCGTCTTCTCCATCAACCGATAGCTATTCATTCTCTCAAGGTACATCTATGGCCGCTCCGCACGTAGCGGGTGTAGCTGCACTTATCAAGCAAGCAAAACCAAATGCTACGCCTGATGAAATTGAGAGTATTTTAAAATCGTCTACTCGCTCATTCCCTGCAACATGTAACAACTGTGGTACAGGTATTGTTGATGCTGCAGCTGCTGTTGCCGCAGCAAGTGGCGGTACAACACCACCTACAACAGGTGATAGTGAACTTGTTGATGGCGAAGCTAAAACAGGCTTAAGTGGTGGTGCTAACGCACAAGACTTTTACACCATGACCGTACCAAGCGGAGCAACCAATGTGACGTTTACAATGAGCGGTGGTACAGGTGATGCCGATTTATACGTTCGTGCTGGCAGCCAACCAACTACATCAAGCTACGACTGTCGTCCGTACAAAGGCGGCAACAGCGAAGAATGTTCTATCGATAATCCAACGGCAGGTACATACCATGTAATGCTTCGTGGTTACTCTGCTTACTCTGGTGTGAGTTTGGTAGGTAATATCACAGGTGCATCTTCTGGTGGCGGTTCAGGCACACCTGAAGCTGGTGGTGGTACTGTTAGTGACGTAAGTGCCAGTGCTGGTCAGTGGAAACACTACACACTAGATGTGCCTGCTGGTATGTCTACATTTACTGTAACTACTTCTGGTGGTACAGGTGATGCTGATTTATTTGTGAAGTTTGGTAGTCAGCCAACATCGTCTAGCTACGATTGTCGTCCATATAAAAATGGTAATGCTGAAACATGTACCTTTAATAATCCACAAGCCGGTACATGGCATTTAAGTGTAAATGCTTACAGAACTTTCTCTGGTTTAACTATTAGCGGACAATACCAACCATAATAGTAATTTCATAATCTTTGGGATAGCAAAGGCCAAACTGACTGTTTGGCCTTTTTTGTGAATAAGATAATTTTTTAGTTTAATGAGGCTTAATACTAACGAGCTATTTTTAGACAACTAAGCCTCGTCAATTACTAGAGGAAGCTTTTTTATATACCTGTTTTATATAAAGATTAAACGAAAAATATCGGTTTTATTCCCTAAAACTAGTTAGGTATAGTTGCTAATGAACATACGTATTAGTTCAAATATATTGCTAACTTATCACCAGAAAACAAAAAACCCAGCCTAAGCTGGGTTTTTAAATTCTAAAAAACTAAAATTACTTGATTTTAGCTTCTTTGAAAATCACGTGTTTACGAGCCTTAGGATCGAACTTTTTGATTTCCATCTTTTCAGGCATGTTACGTTTGTTTTTGTCAGTAGTGTAGAAAAAACCAGTACCGGCAGTTGAAACTAAACGGATTTTATCGCGCATGATTCAGTTCCTTAAACTTTTTCGCCGCGAGCACGGATTTCTGTAAGAACCGCGTCGATGCCTTTTTTATCGATAATACGCATACCTTTAGTAGTAGTGCGTAATGTTACAAAACGTTTTTCACTTTCAACCCAAAAACGGTGTGTTTGTAGGTTAGGTAGGAAACGACGTCTAGTCGCGTTTCTCGCGTGTGAACGGTGGTTACCAACCGCTGGACGCTTACCTGTAACTTGACATACTTTAGACATGTCTATATATCTCCAATAACTTCGCTCGAGCTTAATTTAATCTAAGGCCGTGTATTTCTGCCCTAGATAAATCGAAGGGCGCTCTTTATACAGCTTTTACAGGCAAAGATCAAATACTGATCTATCCAACCAGCTCATATGTAAATTTGATAGCGGCCAATTATAAAGATCGAATGCCCTTAGGGAAAGTAAAAACTGCATTTAAATTAAACTAATTTGCTAAAATGTATTAAACCGCTCATTTTTAGCACATTTCTATATCAAAGAGAGTTAAATAAGGCCACGCTCGGCAAACGAAACACACGTTTCACCTCCCACAATGATATGGTCAAGCACATTTATGTCTACTAATTGCAGTGCTTGCTGCAATTTATTGGTAATAAGCTTATCTGCTTGGCTTGGTTCAGCAATCCCACTTGGATGGTTATGGGCAAAGATAACAGCCGCTGCATTATTTTTAAGTGCCGCTTTAACAACCTCCCGCGGATATACACTTGCGGCATTTATTGTGCCGTAAAAAAGAATCTCATCTTTTACTAAGCGGTTTTGACTATCAAGATAAAGCACCATAAATACCTCTTGCTGTAGACCCCGCATTTGAATGGTTAGGTAATCGTACACTGAACTAGGGGAGTTAAACACGGCATCTCGTTGGCAGCGCTCCTGCATATAACGCTGACTTAATTCAAGTACCGCTTGTAATTGAACATACTTCGCCGTTCCCAACCCTTTTTGCGAACAAAATTCGTCCATGCTGGCATTAAACAAGTTATGTAATGTTTTATTTTCGTTCAGTAAGTGCTGAGCCAACTCTATTACGTTCATCCCCGGCAACCCGGTACGTAAAAATATGGCGAGGAGCTCTGCATCACTTAGCGCTTTAGCGCCTTTTTCGATAAGCTTTTCTCGTGGGCGTTGAGCATTGGGCAGTGAGGTTAGTTGCATTTTTTCATCCTTGAATAACTCATGTGTCTTATAAATGTAATGCAAAATAAAAATTTAGCTTGTAATTTTAAATTAAAAACTTAGCTGAACGAGTAAAGATTTGTTATTTTAGGCGCCATATTTAATAAGATTGACAGACAACCATGATGACGTTAACAAACAAAAAAATTGTACTGGGTATTAGCGGTGGAATTGCAGCCTATAAATGCGCTGAGCTCGTAAGACGATTAAAAGAGCATGGTTGTGAAGTAAAAGTTGTCATGACTGAGTCAGCTAAGCATTTTATTACGCCACTCACAATGCAAGCCGTTAGCGGCGAGATAGTATCGGATTCATTGCTCGACCCTGCCGCCGAAGCGGCGATGGGACACATTGAGTTTGCCAAGTGGGCTGATCTTATTTTAGTCGCTCCTGCAACATGTAATATCATTGCAAAAATGGCGACCGGCATTGCAGACGACTTACTGACGACTTTACTACTTGCGACCCCAGCAAAAGTTGCAGTAGCCCCAGCTATGAACCAGCAAATGTATGCACATGCTGCAACGCAAGCAAACCTAGCCACCTTGAAAGCGCGTAACGTACTTATTTGGGGCCCGGGTAAAGGAGAGCAAGCGTGTGGAGATGTCGGCTCAGGACGTATGCTTGAACCACATGAGCTTGTAGCGTTATGTGTTGAAAACCAACCTCCTCAAATTTTAGCTGGTAAAACAATTACGATCACCGCAGGCCCAACCCGTGAGCCGCTTGACCCTGTTAGGTTTATATCAAACCATAGCTCTGGAAAAATGGGTTACGCACTTGCAGAAGCCGCGTTGTTACTCGGTGCTAACGTTAATTTAATTTCTGGCCCTGTAACTATTAAAGCACCTATTGGTGCAAACCTAATAAATATAGAAAGCGCAGAGCAACTATTAAATGAAGCACTAGTATATGCACCGCAGTCGGATGCGTTTATTGGCTGCGCAGCTGTTGCCGATTACAGAGCTGGCGAAGTAGCAACTCAAAAAATGAAAAAGCAAGGCGACGAGCTAACACTAACGTTAGTTAAAAACCCAGATGTAATTGCAGCGGTTGCTAATATAGAAAAAAACCGCCCTTACACTGTGGGTTTTGCCGCTGAAACGCAAAACGTTGAGAGTTATGCTAAAGGTAAATTAGTTAATAAAAACCTAGATATGATATGCGCAAACGATGTATCGCAAAGTGGTTTAGGGTTTAATTCTGATCAAAACGCGTTGACTCTGTATTGGCAAAATAAACAGTTAGAATTGCCTGTTAGCAGTAAAAGTACAATTGCTTTAAAAGTGATCGAACAGCTGGCTAAACATCTATAAAAGGCTGGAAACAAACTGAATAAAACATTAACATATGCTTTTCATTTGAACAAAAAATGATTAACCCCAGCCAAGAATAACTAATAAAAAAGGAATGTTCATGCCTGCGACAAAAAGAAGTAATCGCAAAGAGCAAATACTGCAAGCACTCGCACAAATGTTAGAAACAAGCCCTGGCCAACGAATCACCACAGCTAAACTAGCTGCTGAGGTTGGTGTATCTGAAGCGGCTCTGTATCGTCATTTCCCTAGCAAAGCGCGCATGTTTGAAGGCTTAATCGAGTTTATTGAAGACACTCTTTTATCGCGCATTAACCTTATTTTAGAAAACGAAAAAGAAAGCCAAACCCGTGTTTATAATATTTTACTTTTACTTTTAACATTTGCCGAAAAAAACCCTGGTATTACTCGTATTTTAACCGGTGATGCGCTGCAAGGTGAACAAGAGCGCTTACGTGAACGCGTTCAAAGCTTTTTTGAAAAATTAGAAACCCAACTTAAACAAGTACTCAGAGAACGTAAGCTCCGTGAAGGTAAAAACTTCCAAAGCGATGAGCTTACACTGGCTAACTTTTTACTTGCCTATGTTGAAGGAAAGATGAATCAATTTGTGCGCAGTGACTTTAAAACTAAGCCAAGCGTGCAATTTGAAAAACAATGGCCTGAATTGCAAAAAATTTGGCTCTAACATAATTATACCCACTAAATTAATTTTAAAATAAAACGACCAAATGGTCGTTTTATCGTTTATACCTGTTACTTATCGCCACTACCTGCCTTCTATCCTATCTGGTCGAAATATTAGTCAAACTCGTTACAATAAAATAATGTTAAAAAACGAGATTCAATAATGAAAACAAAGCTCACTCTCCTAAGTAGCGCACTTATTACTGGCTTAGTCAGCACCGCGCCTAATGCAAAAGAGGCATTAGAATTTACAGATGTATTTAACTTTAAATCAGCCAAAGGCACACAACTATCTGAAGATGGACGTATTTTATCTTTAAGTGCCACGCCATACCGCGGCAATGCTGCAGGTCAGGTTTACTCTTTAACCTCAAATAGTTTAATCAGCGAAGTGGACCGCGGCACCAAGCCGTTTATAAACAAAGCAGCCAACTGGACTGCATTTACACAAGTACCCACATTACTCGAAAAAGAAACCACCAAGAAAAAAAACACGCTTAAAAATAACTTAGTACTAGTAAATACAGAAACAGGTGAGCAAAAACGTTTTGAGAATGTAAAAGACTACGCATTATCAAACGACGGGGTATGGCTTGCTTATCGCTTAGATAAAAAAGCAGATAAAACTGATAATGTAGAAAAAAATACCAAAAATGAGAGTGAATATGAAGACAGCAACGCCATTTCACCTGACAAAAAAGACAAGGTTTACTCGCTCGTTATTGTTAATTTAAAAAACCAACAAAGTGAAACTATTGATAATGTTTTTAGTTACAGTATAAGTGCTACCAATGATCAGCTTTTGCTAAGTCAAAGTTACCCTGATGGTAACGACAACCAAATAAAGCTAATCACACTAACATCTTTTAAAAGTGAAGTGCTAATTGATGAACCCGGTGTTATTGCTAATAAAATAGCATGGCACCCAATCGAAGCAACCGTAGCATTTACATTGGGTAATTATGTAAACGAAGATACCCGCCGTCGAAACCACTCACTACAATTGTGGAAAAACGAAACACTTTCAACTATTGAATCTACAAACAAAGAGTGGACTATAGGCAAAACCGCAAAACTAAGCTGGTCAGAAAACGGCGAACGCTTATACTTTGAAAACCGACCAAAACTTGCAGCGAAAGTAAAAGCCAAAGAATTCGTAGATGAAACCTCACTCTATGACATTGATACCATTCGCGAGCAAAAAGGCTTGGATGTTTGGCATAATAAAGACCCAGAGATAAAACCACGAGAAAAACAGCAATGGAACGCGGTTAATAAGCACCGTCATTACGAAGCCGTATACCATGTAAATTCACAAAAAGTGGTTCAACTGAGTACCCCTGCAATGCCTAGTGTTGCTCTTAATACAGAACGCGATACTTCCTTGCTGGGCTCGTCAAATTCTCCCTATTTAGAAAAAATAATGTATGGCGGCTTTTTTGCAGATTACTACGCCGTAAACATCAATACAGGCAAGCAAACTCCTATTGTGGCTAACAGCCCTTTTAGACCTTCTCTTTCTCCTAATGGCTTATTTGCGGCTTACTTTGCTGACAACGAAATACAACTAAAAGAATTAGCTAACAATAAAGTTACTCCGGTTACAAAAGCCATAAAAGCAACTTTTGCCGACGACAAACACGATTACCCATCAGATCAACCTGGCTATGGTTTTGCAGGCTGGATGAGCGATAGCAGCCAAGTACTTGCTTATAGCAAATATGATATTTGGGCGTTTAATGTAAACACCAATCAAGCTAAACGCTTAACAAATGGAAAGCAGACTAATACACAGTATCGCGTCATTAAGCTTGATAGAAACCAGGTAGGCTTTAAACAAGATGAAACACTGCTAGTTACTGCTGTTGACCTTCAAACAAAGCAAAGAGGGATTGCAAAGCTTGATTTAGAAAACACGACCATTACTGAAGTACTCAGTGGTGATAAACGTTTTGATATTGTTAAAAAAGCCAAGAAAGCAGATAGATACCTATTTACGGAACAGAGTTATCATCAGTTCCCAGATTTCTATCAAACCGACTTAAGCTTTTTAACCACACAAAAAGTAACTGATTTGAACCCTCAAACCGCAAATTTTGCTTGGGGTGAAAAACCTGAACTGATTAGCTACAAAGGCTTTGATGGAGAAGACTTACAAGGTGTTTTAATAAAACCTGACGGTTACAAAAAAGGCGATAAAGTACCTGTTGTCGTTTATTTTTATCGTTACATGAGCCAGCGTATGTTTGATTTTCCTAAAATGGAGTTAAATCATCGCCCTAATTTCCCAATGTTTACATCAAATGGCTACGCCATCTTTTTACCTGATATTCGTTTTGAAATAGGTCACCCGGGCAAATCGTCAACGCAAACCATGATCAACGCTACCCAAAAGTTAATAGATCTTGGTATTGCCGATCCAAACAAAATTGGCTTGCAAGGTCACTCATGGGCCGGGTACCAAAGTGCATTTATGATCACCCAAACAGATATGTTTAAAGCGGTTGTATCAGGCGCGCCGGTATCTAACATGACCAGCGCATACAGTGGCATACGCTTAAAGTCAGGCCTTGCTCGCCAGTTTCAATACGAAACAGGACAAAGCCGCATAGGTAAAAACTTATTTGAGGCACCAGAGTTATATATTGAAAACTCACCCGTATTTTTTGCTGACAAGGTCAATACACCAATTTTAATCATGTTTGGAGACAAAGATGATGCGGTGCCTTGGCACGAAGGCGTACAGTATTATTTAGCACTTCGTCGTGCAGGCAAAGATGCCACTTTTTTACAGTATGAAGGTGAACCGCATCACCTTAAAAAATTCCCAAATCAGGTCGATTTTTCAGTTCGTATGATGCAGTACTTCGATCATTACCTAAAAGGTCAGCCTGCAGCTAAATGGATGATTGAAGGTGAAGCATTTATAAGTGAGTGAACTGAGACATTCATAAATAAACATGATAAAAGCTGATCAGAGTACTCAGACTGATAGAGGCCGATATTACTCAGTAATATCGGCCTCTAAATAGTCAATTATTTTTCCAGCAACAAAAAAGCCGCGATAATCGCGGCTTTTTTTAAATTACTAATAATTACAAACCAGCACGGTCTTTAATTACAGGAATAAGCGCAGAACCTGCGTGATTGCCTTCAGCCCAGGCTATGTCGGCACCGTCTGACAATGAACTTTTAGATAAGTTTTTAACAATATACTCACCTGCATTTACTGCATTGCTGGCAACAGCATGACGCAATAAGTTATTACCGTTACATTGAATAGAATCATATATGTTACGAATTTTTACACGAGAGCTTTTTAACTTACTACGTAAACGGTTTTTATCATCTGCTGCGATATACTCGCAAATAGATATTGCTAGTTGATCATCAGCTTTTACTGGAGCTGTGTACGAAAGTGAAACTGCAGCGATAGCAGCAATAACAACTAACTTTGATAATTTAAACATTGTTGACCCTTGTTTGGTACTTTATTCCTACGTTAACTGGTTAATATTGTACCAACCTAGTTAACCTTACGCAATAATGTTAGCAGTATTTATACAAAGTTACGAATTTATAACTATGTTTATTTTTTTCGTCTGGCAGTTTAACTTGCTCTTCTTTCACTTCCCAATTTGCAATAGCTTGATAATCAGGGAACTGTGTATCACCTTCAACATCGAGATCAATAAAGGTTAAATATAAGCGCTCAGCTTGTGTTAAAAACTGCTGATAAACATTTCCACCGCCTATAATCATGACCTCTTCAACACCACAAACCAAGCTCAGCGCGGCCTCTGGACTTGTTACAGTTTCAATACCCTCGGCCTTATATTCAGTGTTGCGCGTAATAATAATATTGCGTCTACCAGGTAAAGGACGACCAATAGACTCAAAAGTTTTACGACCCATGATCACAGGCTTACCTGTAGTAACGGCTTTAAAATGTTGAAGATCTGCGGGTAAATGCCACGGCATTTTATTATCAAGACCAATAACACGGTTATTTGCCATAGCGGCAATCATTGAAATAATCACACTAAATACCTAGTACTTTATTATTAAAAAATAAAAAAGGAGCCACTGCTCCTTTTTATATTTAATGAAAATTAACGTTCGTAGACTACTTCTACATCGTAATCATCTTCATCCCAGTCATCCCAATCATCATCATCGCCTTTGGTGGCTTTTTGATGGTAGGTATCCCACTTAAATTCTATTTCTTCATCTTCAACTTGCTCAAACTTCTCTTTAGGCATGCTATCAAGCAATGTCATAATATCGTGTATAAGCGGTTGAGTATGCAGCTTGTTAATAGCTGAGATTTGATAAATATTTTCAGACTCACCTAGCTCTTGTGCAATAGCATCGCATAGCGCTTGTGCTTCATCTTCAGGTAACAAATCTATTTTATTAAACACTAACCAACGAGGCTTTTCTGCAAGCTTAGGACTGTATTGATGCAGTTCGTTTATAATTGCAAACGCATTATCGACTGGGTTTGATCCATCAACAGGCATTACATCAATGATGTGCAATAACACACGACAGCGCTCTAAATGCTTTAAGAAGCGGATACCTAAACCGGCACCATCAGACGCACCTTCAATCAACCCAGGTATATCAGCTATTACAAATGACTTGTTAGCTTCCGGACGCACTACACCTAAATTAGGAATAAGCGTTGTAAATGGGTAATCAGCTACTTTTGGTCTTGCTGCTGACACACTGCGAATAAAGGTCGATTTACCTGCATTTGGTAAACCCAATAAGCCCACATCCGCTAATAGTAGTAGCTCTAGTTTTAAGTTACGTACTTCACCGGGGGTACCTAATGTTTTTTGACGAGGCGCTCGGTTAGTACTTGATTTAAAACGTGCATTCCCCAAGCCGTGGAAACCACCTTTTGCAACCAAAATTCGTTGACCATGTTGGGTCAAATCACCAAGCCCTTCTTGCGTATCAACATCGGTTATACGTGTACCTACAGGGACCATTACAAACAAATCGTCTGCTTTTTTACCTGTACAGTTTCGGCTACGTCCGTTTGTGCCGCGCTCAGCTCTGTGAAAACGCTCAAACTGATAGTCAATAAGGGTATTTAAGTTTTCATCAGCTTGTAGATAAACACTACCACCGTCTCCACCGTCACCGCCGTCAGGCCCACCATCTGGGACATATTTTTCACGTCGGAAAGACACGATACCGCTTCCGCCGTCTCCGGCCTCTGCGCGAATTTCTACTTCATCTACAAACTTCATGATTACTCACTTTAGGGATTGGCTTGCTAATTTATACATTATATACCGAAGCCAAGCCGATTGCAGGCTTGGCTTTGGTATATATTTTTGTCTCAAAACAAAAAACCCCGCAAAGGCGGGGTTTTTTAACTACCTTACTGATTACTCAGTTACGATAGTTACGTATTTACGGTTTAAAGGACCTTTTTGTTCAAATTGAACTTTACCATCTGCTTTTGCAAAGATAGTGTGGTCTTTACCGATACCTACGTTTGTACCAGGGTGGAAACGTGTTCCACGCTGACGAACAATGATGCTACCCGCTAGAACTGATTCGCCACCAAAACGCTTAACACCTAGGCGTTTGCTTTCTGAATCGCGACCGTTACGAGTACTACCAGCTGCTTTTTTATGTGCCATTTCTAAGTACCTCTAATTAAGCGCTAATGCCAGTGATTTTAACTTCTGTGAACCATTGACGGTGGCCCATTTGCTTACGAGAATGCTTACGGCGTCTAAATTTAACAACCTTAATCTTCTCACCGCGACCATGTGAAACAACCTCAGCTGTTATCTTACCACCGTTTACGAACGGTACACCGATCTCGATCTTCTCACCATCAGCAACTAAAAGCACTGAATCAAATTCAACTGCCGCACCAGTTTCAACGTCTAATTTTTCAAGACGAATCGTTTGACCTTCAGTCACACGATGCTGTTTACCACCACTTTGGAAAACCGCGTACATAATTAACTCCGTCTGTGCACCCTCAAATCGGCGCAACTAAAATATTCTTCGATAGGGCGCGAAGTTTACGCTAACGCGAAATAACTAGCAAGCCTATTTTGTAATTAAAATGAATAAAAAGTAGCTGCTTTGAGAGCAATTCAATATTTTCTCTATTTTATATTAATTAAGCCTTTTGCCAAGCGCTTTTTAACTCTTTGCAAAAATAACCCTACTAATAAAATTACAACCTGCGTTGTACATTATTCAAACTCAAAAACCATCTTTCATCGTCTAGTAATTAAACACATTTGTGATTGAATTAAGCACTTATTAAGCACTTTAGGTAGGTTTTTTAAATCAATCGTCACAAAATATCGAGCTAGTGCGTTTTTTGTTGTACAATCTGCGCCGTTCACACATAAAAATTGGCTCGGAGATCAATGGATATAAAAGCTATCCAGGCGTTAATAGAAAGCGATATGAATGACGTCAATCAACTTATACATGCGCAAATGCGCTCAGAGGTGGCGTTAGTAAACCAACTTGGTTTATACATAGTTAATAGCGGCGGCAAACGCGTTCGCCCTATGTTGGCTATTTTAGCTGCCAAAGCGCTAGGATATACTGGTAAAGACCACATTACACTTGCGACCATTGTTGAGTTTATTCACACCGCTACCTTATTACACGACGACGTTGTTGATGAGTCAAACTTACGCCGAGGCACCCCGACCGCTAACGCTGAATTTGGTAATGCTGCTAGCGTATTAGTTGGCGACTTTATATACACGCGCTCATTCCAGTTAATGGTTGGTTTAGGCAAAATGCAAATTATGCAAATACTCGCCGATGCTACCAATATCATTGCTGAAGGTGAAGTGCTGCAACTTATGAATTGCAACGATCCAGACACAACCGAAGCCAGCTACATGCAAGTTATTTACTCCAAAACGGCTAAGCTGTTTGAGGCTGCTACCGGGCTTGCTGCTATTATTACCAATAATGATGAAGCCACGCTCAATGCATTAAACTTATACGGTATGCACTTAGGTACGGCATTTCAGCTTGTTGACGACGTGCTTGATTATAACGCCGATGCAGACCAGCTAGGTAAAAATATAGGCGATGATCTAGCCGAAGGTAAGCCTACCCTACCACTTATATATGCAATGCAACACGGTAATGCGCATCAAACACAGTTAATTCGTGATGCTATTGAGCACAGTAATGGTATGGAACATTTAGAAGAGATTTTATCTACGTTAAAACAAACCAATGCGCTTGAGTTTACAATGCAAAAAGCAGAGCTTGAAGCCGATAAAGCAATTGCTTGCTTAGATTTTCTACCAGAATCTGAATACAAGCACGCATTGGTAAGCTTAGCCCGTATAGCCGTTGACCGTGATCACTAGCCTTAACGAGCCTGTTATTTAACACTAATAGTAAATAACATTCGAGCAACAAAAAAGCCTGCAAATGCAGGCTTTTTTAATGCTCATTCTGGCTATTACGCCATGAAATCAACACCTTCTTTGATGTCTTTTTTCAGTGTCTCAAGCATATCGTTCTTCGCTTTTTCTTCAAATGCGCTTAGCTCGCCGTAAGAAAGAATTTCTTCAACGCCGTTTTTACCTAAACGTACTGGGTGTGCAAAATACTCTGCATCACCATCTTCAACAGCAACGTATGCGTAATCTACAACATCTTCACCTTGTAGGCCTTTAACTAAAGACATACAAAAACGTGCTGCAGCAGCACCCATTGATAATGTAGCTGAACCACCACCTGCTTTAGCATTTACTACTTCAGTACCTGCATTTTGGATACGTGGAGTAAGTGCAGCAACTTCGTCTTCAGTGAAAGTTACGCCTTCAACTTGAGAAAGTAGAGGAAGAATAGTTGTTCCAGAGTGACCACCAATTACTGGTACTTTAACTGTAGCAACGTCTACGCCTTTAAGTTCAGCAACAAATGCTTCTGAACGAATCACGTCAAGCGTAGTAATACCAAATACACGGCTTGCATCGTATGTACCTGCTTTCTTGAACACTTCAGCAACAATCGGTACTGTGCCGTTTACTGGGTTAGTAATGATACCCACAAGTGCTTTAGGACAACTAGCTACAATGCCTTCAGCTAGTGTTTTGATGATACCGGCATTTACGTTAAATAAATCTGCACGATCCATACCTGGTTTACGTGGCATACCCGCTGGGATTAAAACAATATCAGCACCGTCAAGCGCTTTGTTTAAATCGTCTGCGCCAAAACCTGCTACTTTAACATCAGTTGGGATGTGTGATAGGTCAACAGCAACACCTGGTACAACTGGTGCAACATCGTAAAGTGATAATTCAGAACCAGCTGGTAAGCCTGTTTTTAATAGTAAAGACAATGCTTGACCGATACCGCCTGCAGCACCTAATACAGCAACTTTCATTGGAATTCTCCGTCATTTGAGGTAGGAAATACTTGTGGCCCTTAAGATAATGAAATTAGCGCCTAAAAACAAATTTATCGGGCCTATTTTGCGATATTTTCGACCATAGTTGTAAACTTTGGTGGTTTATCGCATCAAACTGTCAAGTTGACTAAACAACTGCTGCATAATTATTCATTTTTGTGTACTATTTACAGCATAAATAACAATAATGAATAAAGACTATGCAACCTCAAGATAAACAAGAAGCATTGGTAAAAGCGTTTAAATCACTTTTAAAAGAAGAAAACTTTGGCTCTCAAGGCGAAATAGTTGATGCGCTTAAAGAGCAAGGCTTTGACAATATAAGCCAGAGTAAAGTGTCACGCATGTTAAGTAAGTTTGGTGCTGTGCGAACCCGCAACGCTAAACAAGAAATGGTTTACTGCCTACCCGCTGAAATGGGAGTGCCGACAGCTAAAAGCCCATTACGCCAGTTAGTCATTGATATTATGCATAATGAAATGATGATTATTATTCGCACCAGTCCAGGCGCTGCGCAGCTTATTGCCCGCTTACTTGACTCGTTAGGAAAGGCCGATGGTGTATTAGGTACTATTGCCGGAGACGATACTATATTTATTGCCCCAGCAAAAATTTCTGAAATAGACGTTACGCTTGAACGAGTACGTATTTTATTTGATACGGTTTAAATTTGCTTTAAAAACCCAACTGAGGGGGCAAAAAAAGCTGACCCCATATCGGCTTGAGTAAAATCAAGCCAATGGTCGTAACACTCCCCCTCCCCTAAACGGCTATTTAATACAGCCTCAAATGCAGTACCAGTACTTGCGCAGCTTATGCATAACATACCTTGCTCATAAACATCGCCATAAGGCATGCTTTGATTCAACAAAAGGGGTTGCCCCTCTTCATCTTTTAACTCACTACGCGTGGCATGACTGGTATTTAGTGCTGGGGTTATAAGCGTATTATCAAGTCGTGTACGGCCCATAATTTGCTCTTGCTCACTGAGCGATAAGTGCTGCCAAACAGTTAAGTCGTGTTTATAGCGCTGAACATGAATATAACTTCCCTGATCTTCAAAACAACCAGGTTTATTAATTAAAGCAGTTAAACGCTTTTTTCTTCCGTGTGGCATATCACCACCATAAATAAAACCATTAAAATCTCGGCCATCTAAAAAACGAAAGTTACGTATTTGCTCCACCAGCTCTACATCAGGTGCAAAAAGCTTTAAAACTTGTAATGCAAATAAGTGGTTTACGTCTTCCCTGTCTGAACGTACCTGAACAAACAAGTCACACGGCTGAACACTCATTTGGTGATCTGTATGATTTATATTGGGAAAGCTTTGCAGCTCACTAGGGATATACTCAGGAAGAATATGAGGCCAATATTGGGCGCCAATGGCAACAACGCACGACAACATCGACTCTGAAAACTGATCATTAAACTCTTCTTCAATTGCGCTTACTTGTTTTAATTTAGCGCGCAATGATTCGTCTTGACCATCAAACACATTAAAAAATAAATGCAAACCATGCAGGTTTGCTTCAGCACAAATCCCAGATTGCGCTTGCGCCATTGTTATTCCTCAGTTTTACAGATATATACACAGTGAATCACATTAACTATGATTCAAAAAAATTCACTGTGTGGGGTTTTATTTTTATTATAACCTGCTCATTGATTTCAAATGATTGGCCATATTGCGCTTCAACTTCAAGCGTTTGTTCGGCTATAACAACTTTATAAACATACGCAGAGCCAATAAAGCGACGACTTAATATTGTAGCCCGTTTACTGAGTTTGTCACTTTGACACTCTTGCACAAGTTCAATTTGGTGAGGTCGCACATATAACTCACCACTACATGGATAGCAGCTCGTTTGCATATCTGACTCAACGGTGCCAAAAGGTGTTTTATATTCAGTAGCCGTTAATGCTTCTGCGGATAAGTATATGCCTTGACCTAGAAACTCTGCAACCACCTTTGACCTAGGAGCAGCAAAAAGCTGCTCTGGCGTGCCTTGTTGAGCAATATTACCGCGGTCCATAATGGCAAGCGTGTCAGAAAAAGCAAAAGCTTCTTCTTTTGAATGGGTAACAAATACCGCTGATACTTGTTGAGCCTTAATAATGCGGCGAATATCTGCAATTAATTCAAAACGAACTTGAGTATCTATATTTGAAAACGGCTCATCAAGAAGTAGTAAACTTGGTTTATAAGCCAATGCACGGGCAATTGCAACGCGTTGCTGCTGCCCACCAGAAAGCTGGTGAGGAAACCTATCTGCACAGCCTGACAAATGCACTAACTGAAGCATTTCATCCACACGCTGTTGTTTTTCGGATTGGCTCATTTTACCCA